>JANMDX010000186.1:0-8648 GCA_031376505.1 Acidobacteriota bacterium | reverse complement strand
GAGCGCTACGTGACCGTAGGCTTCTGGCAGGACCCGACCTGCAGCGGCGACCCGGTCAGCACGAACCGCTTTCCGGTGCACTACGGCGACGCCAAGCGCTGAGGCCCTGCGGGCTCCGGTACACGATCTGCCGCGGCCGGCACCGTGGCCCTGCCATCGGTCGACTACGCCTCGCGCGATCCCGCCGCGGACGTGCTGTATCGCGTCGTACGCGATCATCTGCAGACGTCCCTGGAGCTCAGACTAGTGTCCCGAGTCGGAGATCCGTTGCACAAGTCGTGGGCGCGGCGCCCGGATCGCCAGGCGCGAGGAGCGAGCATATTGGCGATATGTGAACGACGAGCAACGCCGCGAGCCGGGGCCCCCGCAGCGCGGCCTGTGCGCGGCGGGGTGGGACGCGGGATGCCCCGCCCGCGAATTGTGGGGCGAATCTCCGACTCGGGACACTAGCAGCACTCGTGCCAATGGCGAGGCTCTAGCCGGGCCGGACTGGTGCCGGCCGCGAACCCAGGTCGCGCCCCGGGTGTGCAGTTCGGTACACCGGTCGGCGTCATCCCGGGGATACCCTCACGTCAGACAGGAGAGTTATTCCATGAACATGATTTTGTTGCTGATCGTCCTGCTGCTCGTCTTCGGCGGCGGTGGATTCTACGTGGGCGGGCCGATGATCGGCGGCAGCCTGGGCGGGCTGATCCTCATCGTGCTGGTGGTCATGCTGCTGACCGGCCGCACCTAGCGCCGCGCGGCGGCACTTCGGCACGAGCACCGCCACTTCATTGGACGGCGTGCTCACGCCGCACGCGTGTAGCAAGCATCGGTGGTGATTCGTCAGTGCGCTGCGGCCGTGTCACCACGACACGCGAAGTGCTGCGGCGGTTGGACTGTGATCCTCGAAGACGTGGTGGCACTGAGCGCCACGGATCAGCGGCAGTTGCTGGCGCCCCCCGACAGTCCTGGCCCGAGAGAGCGAGTCACCTCGACGCAGGCGCTCTATGCGCTCGTCACCCGAGGTCAGTTTCGACCAGGCGTCGTACTACCCCCTGAACGTCACGCTGCTACGCGTTCGCGCCGGCAGCGCGCTGCACGCTGCGCCGCGGTGATCACGCGCGCGGCGCCGGCGCCCGCGCGGACCGTCCGGCCGCATTGACGTTTCCAAAATCGATGAAGCCCCGTTCGACGTTGACCGAGATCAGTTCCACGCGAATCTGGTCGCCCACATCCAGCCCCTCGAACCCGCGCTCGACCCGACCCTCGACTGGGAGCGCCAGCAGTCTGGCCCAGGTGCCCTTCTCTGACGCGCCGGTGACCAGGGCGTCGAACCGCTCGCCGATGCGCGACTCGAGCAGCATCGCCGCGGCCGACTTGCCCACCTGGCGTTCCACTTTGGTGGCCGCGTCCTCGCCTTCGGTGAAGTGCGCGGCCAGCGCCGTGAGCGCGTCGTAGTCATAGGGCGTCGCTCGGCCAGCGATGGTGGCCTTCAAGAGACGCTGCGTGACCAGGTCCGGGTAGCGGCGATTCGGGGCAGTGGAGTGCGTGTAGTCCTTCACGGCGAGCCCGAAGTGCCCGGGGGCTGCGGCGCCCGACTGTTCCGCCACATATTCGCCCGAGCCGAGGAGCTTGATGACCGCCAGGGACAGGTCCGGAAAGCGCCCCTCATCGGCGTCGCGCGTCTTGACGAGAAAGGCATCGAGCGCCACGGGATCCGGGTTCGCGGGCAGCGTGGCGCCGTGCGTCCGAGCGAGCTCGACGATCCGGTCCCAGCGTTTCGGCGTGCGCACGACGCGCCGGATGGACGGCACGTGCTTGTCCGCGAGATACCGCGCCGTGACGCCATTGGCGGCAATCATGAAGTCCTCGATGATCTCCGTGGCGCGATTCTTCCGTTCGATGTCAAGGCCGCGGACGTGGCCGTCGTCGAACACGGGTCGCGCCCGAATGGTCTCCAGGTTCAACGCGCCGTGAGCGTGCCGCCGCGTCTTCAGGCGCTGAGCAACCAGATCCTGCTGGCGCAGGTTGTCGGCGAGCCCCTCGACCCCGGCCAGGGCCTTCGGGGCCGGCGCCGTGCCGTCCAGCCAGGCCGCCACGCTGTTGTAGGCGAGCTTGGCCTGGTTGCGGACTCGGGCCCGGTAGATGCCGGAACTCTGGATCGATCCGTCCGTCGCCACGGCGAACTCCACCACTACGGCCAGCCGCTCCTGGCCGAAATTGAGCGACGTCAAGTCGGTGGACAGCCGCTCGGGGAGCATCGGAAAGATCTGACCCGCCGTGTACACCGAGGTGGTGTTGTGACGCGCGTGGGTGTCGATGGCCGAGCCGTCCTTGACGAGCGCGTCCACGTCGGCCACGGCCACACGGATCGTGACGGCGTCGCCAGCGAGCGGCTCGGCCACCGTGAGCTGATCCAGATCGCGGGAGTCGTCGTTGTCGATCGACGCCCACAGGAGGCCCGTGAGATCCCGGACCGGCAAGCCATTCCCGTCAGGCCCGCTTGCGGTTGCCGGCGCTGGGAGGTGCTGGAGTTCTGCGACCGCGTCGTCCGAGAACGCGGGGAGAAGGCCACGCTCGATCATCACCCTTTGGGCGATGCGCTGGAGAATCGCGCGGTGTTGTTGCGGGTTGGGAGGTGTGTGCGACATGGGGTGGGTGTGTGACGGTCAGGCGACGTGGCCTCGGACCATGGCCAATGGTGCCATGCCGCCGATGTAGTTTCGACTGTCGATCAGCAGGGACGCGACGTGGTTGGCGCCTGCGTCCGCCAACGGCTGCGGGCTCTCGTCGGCCAGCGCCGACGGTCCCCATCGGCCCACGGCGATGCGTAACTCGGGCAGGGCCGAGCGGAGTCTCCGCACGAGATACCGCGTCTTCGACGACGAACTGGGTGGCAGATCCGCAAAGCACACGACGGAGAATCGCCGGTCTCTGACCAGGGACACCAGCTCCGCCGCCTGCATCCGCGCGCCGGTGATGTCCATCTCGATGGGCAGATCGACCAGCAGGTGGGCCAGCATCGCGAGCGCCACTTCATCGGCGCCCCCGTTCACCGCGTAACCAAGCACGCGGAGCGGTCGGCGCGATTCCACGAGCGACGGGACGCCGGCCTCTTCGGCAGCAGGCTCCGTCACGGCGTGGCGGCGAATCGTGTCGGCTGCGTCGGCGGTCAACTCACGCGTCGCATCGACCACCGCGGTCTCTTCCTCCCTCGAGAGCCGGCGCTCCAGACGATCACGCTCCGCGTAACTGAGCGCCGGCAACAGCAGCGCGTCGAACACCGTGTCGGGCGACTGGGTCTTGATGTGGGTGTCGATCAACTCCGCCGCTTCACTCTGATCGCGCGCCACCAGACGCTGGTAGAAACCGTACTCGGGGGCCAGCGCGGCCGAGTCGTCCATCAGCAGTCCGACGAACGCGAGGCCGGGCACGTGCTTGCCGAGCACGACGAGACACACGGTGAGCGGCGAGGCCATCAGCAGCCCCAGCGGTCCCCACAGCCACGTCCAGAACGCCACGGCCACGATCAGTGTCACCTGTGACACGCCGATCGCCCCGGCATACAGCACCGTTTCGAGCACGAGGTAGGTGAAGAGCTCGAGCACGACGAACGACGCGAGGACGACGAGCGGTCCGGTCCAGCCCTGGAGTGCCGCGAGGCTGACGAGGATTGGCGCGGCGGCCCCGACCACTGGACCGACGTAGGGGATGAAGCGCAGCGCCCCCGCCAGCGTCGCCCAGACCAACGGGTACGGGACGTTGAGGAAGTACAGCCCGACGAAGACAGCGCTGCCATACAGCAGGCTCACCAGCGACTGCATCAGGAGCTGCCGGCTCACCCGACTGCTCGCCTCATCGAATGCCTTGGTGGTCGTGGCGAGCTGCCCGTGCCCGATCAGTCCGATCAAGCGGTCGCGCAGATCGCGGCGCTCGAGCAGCATGAAGATGACCATCACGGCAACAAGTCCCGCCGTGCTCAGCGGCTCCAGGACGGGCCCCAGCCACGCAAAGCCCTGGATGCCGCGTGCCTGGTCGGAGGTCACCACGAGCGGCCGCGGGACGGCGCCTTTCGCCGCCCCCGACTTCTCCATATCCGCCCTGACCCCCGCGACGACGTCCTGCAGCTTCTCGAGCGAGCCGCCGCGGCCCGCTAGCCTGACATCGGCGATCTTCGCCCGAATGTTCGCGCGGTAGCCGGGCAGGTCCTCGACAAGAGAGTCCATCTGCCGCGTCAGGCCCCAGCCGGCGAGGCCGATGGTTGCGAACACCAGCGTGACGACCACCAACACCGCAGGCACGCGACCGACCCACCGTTGGAGCCAGGTGACGGGCGGCGTCAGGACGAAGGTCAGCATGATGGCGAGCGCGAGCGGCACCAGGACGGCTTGCGCCCAATACAACACCGCGACCACCAGCACCCCGCCGGCGAACGTCACCCAGCCTCTCACGGACCTCACGGCGTTGTCCCGGTCTTACTTGTCAAACACCTTCTTGATCGCGCCCACTTTCTTCTGCGCCCTGCCGGCCAGTTCTTCCGCCTTGCCTTCGGCTGTCAGCGCCGGACTGTTGGCGATCTTTCCGGCCGCCTCTTTCACGTGACCCTTTACTTCGTGGAAGGTCCCTGCCATCTGGTCTTTCGTGCTCGAATTCATGTTCGGCTCCTGTGGTCGTTCGTTGACGTGTGTGGAACAGTTGAATCGACGAGATCGCCGCGAGTCCAGCGGTCGGCTACCGCGTGCGCTCCCTGGACGAGAACCTGGTCAGCACGTCGAGCAAGCGGGCGGCGGCCTTCGGCGGACGTACGTCGCCGCGCACGATGTCTCGGCTCCCGAGCTTCTTGCCGTACAACGCGGCGTTGTCATCGGCGTCCGGTCGCAAGGTGGCCCCTTCGAGCGCCAGGCCGGCAAACAGCCCCTGCGAACGCGACCACGACACGATGTCGGCGTGCATCTGGGCGTCGGTCTGCGCCGTCACCGTGCGTCCCACCGGACCCGCGGCCACCGATCCCTCCGCGCCGAACGTGAACTTGCTCTCTAGCAGCTTGTCGGCTCCACGCTCGCTCATCACCAACATGATGAGGTCGGTCGACGAGCCGCCGATCTGGAAGCCGACGCTGCCGCCCTCGATGCGCACGGTCGAGGGTGCCGACCAGCCGGCCGTCTTGGTGCGGCAGGAGACGTAGCCCTTGCCATACTTGCCGCCGACGACGAATGCCGCCGTCTTGAGGTCCGGGACGATCACGACGCAGTGGGCCTTCTCCAGCAGGTCCAGCGGAATGCCCTTGTCTGGCGCCGCCATGACCTCGGCGAGCACGGTCGCCGCTTCTCCGAGTCGTTTTGTAGACTCTTGGGCCGACGCCACAAACGGCGCCAGCGCCAGCGTAGTTGTCACCACAGTGGTCAGAAGAATCCTCATTCGCACACCTGCCTTTCCCCAACCGTAGCGTGCGAGGTGGGATGAGCGCTGTGCCGTTTGAGACATGGCGCCACGTTGTGGGACGTGAAGCCCACGAAAGTCCTGCCGCGCACTTTGAGGGCGGGCTGCCCCCAGGGGGTCCTTACGTCCACATCCCGCAGCGTGCGGCCAATGGCCTCCACGATGGCGAAACTGCTGGCGCACGGCATGGCGTCGGCCGTCAATCCCAGCAGCTCCGCTGTCAGCGTGCGTCGCCCAGCATGCCGAGGGCGAGGTATGGCCCGAGCGTGTCGCCAATCAGCATCGCGTCTCCGCCTGGGTGACGGTCCGGCTACGCTCCGTTCGTCGCGGCGCGCTGACGTCGTAGGTGCCGACCTTTCGACCTTGCTCAGAGGACGTCCTGAGCGTGTCGCCGGTCGTCTCGTGCCGGCAGCAGCCTGGCCACGGGCACGCCGCGTTTGGTGATCACGTACTCGCCGCCGGACTTGCAGACCTCGTCCATCAACGCCAGGCACCGCGCCTGGAACTCTCCCGCTGGAATCGCTCGGCTGAGGCCTTGTCCCTCTGGTGCTTCTCCGTACGCGGCGGTCGATTCGTGCGCCGTCAACCGGCGGTGCCTGGACCCGAGATGGTTCATGACCATGATGCCATGACCATGTGAGCACGACGCCTCGTGGCGAGCGCTACCGACTTGCGCACGCCGGCATTCGCCACGCGCCGATGCGCGTGGAGTAGCTGGACTCGCCGACCTTCAAGTAGTCGCCGACGTACCAGATCGTGCAGTCGTCGCTCGGATCGATTGCCGTCTGCGTGTAGTCCTGCCAGCGTAGCGTCGTCGCCTGCGCGGCTTCGCCTTCGGCCAGCACGGTCTCGTGAAACGTCAGCTCGCCGGGTGGGTCCGAGGCGAGCCTGGCCGCGAACCGTTGGCCGGTGAAGTGGTTCCCGTCGCCGTACGAGTAGCCGATACTGATGTTGCCCTGACAATCCATGGCGGGGCTCGCCATCCACCGAAACGCTGCGTCGGGGGCGTAGGTGCTCTGTTGATACAGGCGCGGGTCACCCTGCGCGTCGAGGCGGAACTCGTACCACCGCACGCCGCCGCCCCGGGCCGCCGTGTCGACCGAGTGCACCGCGACGATCGACTCGCGGTCGCCAAGGTTGCGATACACGAGGCGCGGCATGATCTTGTCGCCCTGCGCGTCGAGGCGCCGATCTGTGCCCGGCTGCGGCACACAGTCCGTGATCTGTCCGCCGCATAGATACCGGTACGGCGTGACCTCGATCTTGCGGGGACCTGTGAGCATCGTGCGCGAAGGATGCTCCCAGTTCACGTGCACCTTCCACACGTAGATGCCGTCGTCGTCGATGTCGTACTTCAATTGCATTCCGCCGGTGGCCATCACGAGGTTCGGCGCGCCGGCGGGCGGCAGCGTCGTGCCGTCGAGGTCCGCGGTGTTCAGGAAGTTGACGCCGTCCATGACCAGGCACTGCTCGGTGGCGGGCTGCCCTTGCAGCATTCGCGCGCGGTCCACGACGCACACGTGCTTCTGGATCACGTCGTCGCCGGTGCTCGTGGGCACGTAGTAGCCATCAGGCCACACGGCCGGTCGCGGATAGTCGGGGAAGAGCGGACGTTCGAACACGTAGCGGTAGTAGCTGCCCAGCGGGTCGGGGCTGGTGCTGATGGCGTAACAGATGGCGTAGGAAGCGTCGGCGGGTGGGGCAGGGGCAGGGGACGGTGCGGGCGCCGGAAGCGACATTCGCCCCGGTGGGCCGGGGTCCGAGGCTTGGCCTGGACGCGCAGGCTCACCTGGTCGTGCCGCGTCCATGACCGCGGCGTCACCCGGGGCACGCGCCACCGCGCGACGGAAGATCGGCATCACCACGAGCCACCGGTTGGCCAGTTGGTCGTATCGCACGACCGCATCGCCGTTGGCGCGGCTGCCACAGACTTCGCTCTGGTCAGCAAACAGCGCATGCGTGCCGACCGGGCCATAGAGCACACGGCCAGTCGTGTCGTACTGCGTACCCGCTTTCGTGAAGACGGCGAGCTGCGAGTTGACGATCTGGAAGACGTGGTTCGGACCCACAGCCAGGCTGTTGTCCGAAGGGTTGCGCGGCGGCGTGTCCCCGGCATGGAGCGAGGCGCCGATGCCGTCGAAGCTTGCGAGCATGGCCAGGGCCGGGCGCGAGCCTTGAGCCGTCTGCTCCACGACGGCGCTCGATGCCAACGCCCGCACCGGCTCGAGATCGTGGGGGCCGACGGGCGCACGAATCGCTGGAATCCGGTCGAACGACACGTTCCCCACGGTATAGCGACGCCAGTCCCGGTAGTCGAAGTGCCACCACTCCTCGGGATTGACCGCGAAGCCCTCCGCTTCCATCACGCGCCTGAGCAGCGCCCGGTGCCAGCGCTGCAGGCTCGTGCCGCCAGGATAGAAGGCATAGGCGCGCGGCGTGGACTCGTCGTAGGTGCTCGGCATCTCGATGACCGCGCCCGTCTTCAGGTCGTAGAGCGTGAGATCCACGGCCGCGCCGCGGTTGTGGCGCGACCCCGGATTGGGATTCGCCACCAGCCACTTGCGATCCGCGGGTGTCGTCTCCCAGAAGGTCTTCGTCACGTACCACGGGCGGTAGCCGTCGTGCACGAGGACGCCGTAGCCGAGCGCCGCGAGGGTGCGATGCGCGCGCACCACGGCGGCGGCGGCCGGACGCTGCAGGAACGCGCGCGCTTCGGCATAGAACACCGAGCCGAGAAAGTTGTTGGTGGTGGCATAGCGCACGTCGAGCCTGATCGAGGGCTCGAGCCTTGTGAGCTCGACCAGGTCCGACGGCAGGAAGTCACCGGACTCTGCAGGCGGTGCCAGGGTCTGTGATGCCTTCAACACCTCGGGCACCGAGCGGACCGGCGTGACGCGGAGCTGTCCGCCGGCCTCGGGTCCCACGTGGAGGCGCGTGTAAACGACCTTCCCAATCGTGACCGTCGTGGCGCGGCCTCCCGGACCGCGAGTGAATACGGGCTTGGGCACGGCCGTGTCCACAGCCACTGGGGCGCCGCGATCGGCAATCGTCATAAGCCTCCCGTCGCGCTCGATAACGTAGAGGTGCACGGGCTTGCTGCCGCGCAATGCCGCGGATTCGTATTCACCCACCAGCCCGAGCATCTCCGCGGGCGGCGCAGGCGGCTTTGCCGCTGATGGCGCTTCGGGTTCCCGCGGCCAGGTGGGCGTTTGTTCCTGAGCGCG
>JANMDX010000169.1:0-27083 GCA_031376505.1 Acidobacteriota bacterium | reverse complement strand
GTCGAGCCGCTCGATGCGGCGATGCAGACCATCATCTACTTCGACTCGCGGACGGCACGCCAGATCCGCCCGGACATGGAAGCGCAGATCTCACCGACCGAGATCAAGCGCGAGGAGTTCGGGTTCATCAAGGGCAAGGTGGCCGAGGTCGGCGCCGCACCGGTGACGCTCGCCAAGATGACGTCCGACCTCGCGAATCAGTCCCTGGCCCAGGAACTCTACGGCAAGGTCGCGCCCATCGAGATTCGGGCGAATCTGGCAACCAGCGCCTCGACGCAGTCGGGGTTCGAGTGGTCCACGTCCGGGGGCCCCCCGTTTGCCATCAGCGGCAACTCGCGCATCAACGTGTCGGTGGTCGTCGAGCGCCGCCGGCCGTATACCTACGTGCTGCCCGCGATCAAGTCGGCCCTCGGGGCGTCGTGAGCTTCGCGAGGTCCCTGTGAGCGAGCCAGCCACCGACACCCCCGCGCCGGCGCCGCCCCTCCCCAAGCCGCCCAGGCGCCGCGTGCGTACGCCGACCATCCTGCAGATGGAGGCGGTTGAGTGTGGTGCGGCGGCGCTGGCCAAGGTGCTGGCGTACTACCAGTTGTACGTGCCGCTCGAAGAACTCCGCATGGAGTGCGGCGTGTCGCGCGACGGGTCGAAAGCCAGTAACGTGCTGCGCGCCGCGCGCAAGTACAACCTGGATGCGAAGGGCTTCAAGTACGACACGCTCGAGAAGCTGTACGCGCTTCCGCTTCCCGTGATCCTGTTCTGGAACTTCAATCACTTCGTCGTTCTCGACGGCTTCGACGGGAAGAAAGCCTTCATCAACGACCCGGCTCAGGGGCCTCGCGCCGTGACCCTGGCCGAGCTCGATGGTTCGTATTCGGGCGTCGTGCTCACCTTCGCGCCCGGCAAGGACTTCAAGAAGGGCGGCGCCAAGCCCAGCATGCTGGCGGCCCTTGGCCGGCGCCTCAAAGGGTCGGAGATGGCCCTGGTCTACATCGTGCTCTGCGGTCTGCTGCTGGTGATCCCCGGACTCGTGATTCCGACCTTCACGCGGGTGTTCATCGACAATTTCCTCGTGAACAAACAGACCTGGCTCGTCCGGCCGCTGCTCGTCTTCATGGCCGCTACGATCGTGGTGCAGGCCGTGCTCACGTGGCTGCAGCAGTACTACCTGCTCCGGCTGGAGTCGAAGCTTGCGCTGGCCACGTCGAGCCGGTTCTTCAATCACATCCTGCGGCTGCCGGCGGCCTACTTCGGACAGCGCTATGCCGGCGAGGTCGGTTCGCGCGTCGCGATCAATGACAAGGTCGCCGACGTCGTGTCTGGACGTCTTGCCACGACCGCGATCGATGGCCTGATGACGGTGTTCTACGCCGCGCTCATGTTCTACTACGACGTGCCGCTGACGCTGGCCGTGATCGGCGTGGCGCTGCTCAACGTCGGAGCGGTGAAATTTGCCGCCCGCGTGCGCACCGACGCGAGCCGGCGCCTCACGCAGGACAAGGGCAAGCTGATGGGCACGGCCATGGGTGGCCTGCAGATGATCGAGACGCTCAAGGCCACCGGGTCCGAAAGCGAGTTCTATGGGCGGTGGGCCGGGTATCACTCCAAGTCGATGAACACCGAACAGGAGCTCGGCTCTCTGTCGCAGTGGATGGGTGTCGTGCCCCCGTTCGTCCAGACGGCCGCCGTTGCGACCGTGCTGGTGATGGGCGGGCTGAAGGTCATGAGAGGGGAGCTCACGGTCGGGATGCTCGTGGCCTACCAGACCCTGCTCTCGAGTTTTACCCGGCCGCTCAACAACTTCGTGCAGTTCGGCTCGACGCTGCAGGAACTCCAGGCCGACATGAACCGGCTCGATGACGTGCTCAGGTACCCGCAGGACGCGCAGTACCGTCAAGACCAGTCGCACATCACGTTCGATGCGAAGGTCATCAAGCTCTCGGGTCGGGTCGAGCTGAAGAACGTGACCTTTGGCTACAGTCCGCTCGATCCACCGCTCATCGAGGGCTTCGACCTGTCGGTGGAACCCGGGCGCCGTGTGGCGCTCGTCGGCGGTAGCGGCTCCGGGAAGTCCACGGTCGCCAAGCTGGTCTCGGGCCTCTACGAACCCTGGTCAGGCGAAGTGCTGTTCGACGGTGTGCCTCGGCGACAGATTCCGAAGTCGCTGCTCTCGAACTCGATTGGCGTCGTGGATCAGGAAGTGTTCCTGTTTGGCGGCACCGTGACCCAGAACGTGACCATGTGGGACCCGACCATCACGCCGCAGCGCGTGTCGGCGGCGGCGCGTGATGCGGCAATCGATGATGTGATCATCGCCCGCGAGGGCGGCTACCAGTCGCTCGTGCAGGAAGGTGGCGGCAACTACAGCGGCGGGCAATGCCAGCGTCTCGAGATCTCACGAGCGCTGGTGGGCGAGCCGTCGATCATGATTCTCGATGAGGCGACGAGCGCGCTCGATCCGGCGACCGAAGTGGCCGTTACCGATGCGCTCGGGCGCCGCGGCTGCACGTGCATCATCATCGCGCATCGCCTGAGCACGATCCGAGACTGCGACGAAATCGTCGTCATGCACCGCGGCAAGATCGTGCAGCGCGGCACGCACGACAGCATGATCGGCATCGACGGGCCGTACCAGCAGCTGGTGGCTCACTAGGACCGCACGTCGTGAGCACACCGAGCCGCGTCATCGTGCCGTTCCGCCTTCGGATCGTGGAGTCGGACGACTCCACGCGTGTGGGCCAGGAGTTCGAGCTGACCGCAGACGGCGTGATCGGCCGCGAGAGCGGATGCGCCGTGGTCCTCGACGAGCCCACGGTGTCGCGCCGGCACGCGAAGATCGAACTCGTCGACGCGGGCTTCAAGCTGACCGACTTGTCGAGCGGCAATGGCGTGTGGGTCGGCGACGAGAAGGTGGCCGAAATCGTCGTTGGGCCCGGGCAGTCGTTTCGCGTGGGATCGACGGTGCTCGAGTGCCGGCCCGCGTCCGTGCCGGTCCCCGCCGGCGACGACCGCACCATCGTGCTTCCGCTCCCGGCCGCGACCGCGCCGCCCAATCTGGTGCAGACCGCCGTTGAGCGCGTCGTGTTGCGGGTCGTGACCGGCGGGGACGCCGTACACCTGGGTGCTGAGTTCGTGATCAGTGGTCGTACCGGCGTCGTCGGTCGCCACGCTGACTGCGCGGTCGTGATCGACGAACGGGACGTCTCGCGCCGGCATGCCGAGCTCAGTCTCATTCCCGGTGGCCTGCTCGTGACCGACCTCGGTAGCGCGGGCGGCACATGGATCGACGACCGTCAGATTTCAACCGAGGTGGTTCGACCGGGTGGCCGCGTGCGCATCGGCTCTCGCCTCGAACTGGAATTTGTCGCCCCGCCGAGCGCCGCCGCAGCGCCGCCCCCGTTGTCCGCGGTGTCGTCTCCCGTGCCCGCGGCGCCTTCGCACCGGTCTGCGCCGCTTGAGGCGTCCCTTGCGGGCACGCAGTTCATGCGGGCCTTCACCCGGGAGAACGCGGCCGAGGACGCCGGCGAGTCCTTCGTACCCGCCAGCGAGGACGACTTTGCGCGCACGGTCTTCATTCCGATGGCGGCCGTGGCGCCGAGCACCGGTCGAGGCCTGGACGCGGAAGGCGAACTGGTCGAGGTCAGCGCCCAGGCTCCGTTCCTGCTCGACGATCCGGAGGTGTGCCACTACGTCGTCACGGGTGGCATCCTGATCTTCACGATTCCGCTCGAAAAAGGAAAACCGTCCGGTATCCGCACGCATTTCCTCGGCATCCTGCCGGGGCAGTGCCTCTTCGGCTTCGATCTGAGCGGACATGCGTCCGGGTTCCTGGCCGTGGCGCGTCCGGGCACTACTGTGCGGCGCATGCCCAATCGCCGCGTGCGTGAGGTGGCCGCGGACCCCGCGCACTCGGCGACGGTGGCGGCGCACGTCGACGCCTGGGTCACGGGTCTGTCAAAGAGCCTCGTTCGCGACTTCAATCCCAGGAGTGGCACCGAGCTCAAGCTTGCGGCGGCAGAGTCGGCGACCCTCACCACCGAGCACCGAATCACCTCGGCTCAGGGCGTGCTTTGGATCGACATCCCAAGCGGGGGCGTCCTGTTCGACGAGCTTGCCACGCCGGTGTTCGCGCGCCGTACTGTGCCGTTCCCGCTCTCGCCGCATTCCTGGATTCAGTCGGCGGCGAGCGATTTCGGCGACATCGTCGTGAAGCCGACAACCACGGCGGCGATGGTCGCGCGTGCCGACCTGTGGCAGGGCCTGTCGGTGTTCCACGGGGTGGTGTGCGAGTGCGAGTTTCTGAGCAAGAAGCTCGCGGCGCTCGACGAGTACGAGCGGCAACTCGAGAAAGCAAAGCACTCGCAAGCCGCCGAACGTGCGGGGTACGCCGCCATCGGCGCGGTGATTCGCGGCGCGTCGGACTCTCCCCGGGAGTTCCTGGAAGCGGCCGCAGCCGAGCCCGTGCTGAGGGCGTGCCAGCTCGTCGGCGGCGCTTCGCACATCACGGTCAAGCAGCACCCGACGGCCGACGAGGACGCCCTGTCCTACGAGGAGCGCGTCAATGCCATCGCGAGCGCCTCGGGCTTCCGCACGCGCATGGTGGCCCTGCGCGACCGCTGGTGGCGTGGCGATCACGGCCCCCTCCTGGCAATGGTCGAGGCGTCAAAAGAGCCGGTGGCGCTGCTCCCGAGGGGAGCGCGCGCGTTCGACTACGTCAATCCCAAGTCGGGAGCGCGGGGTCGTGTCACGCCGGAAATTGCGGGCACGCTGGCGCCGTTCGCACATGCGTTCTACCGGCCGTTTCCGCCCGGCGACGTCACGGTCTCGCAACTTGTCAGATTCGGCGCCGAGGGCATCGCGAGCGACCTTCGGATGGTCGTGCTCATGGCCGTCGTCGTTGGTCTGTTCGGTACGATCACGCCGTATTTCACCGGACAGATTTTCGACGTGGCGATCCCGCAGGCCGAGCGGGCGATGCTCGTGGGTTTCGGGTTCGCGCTGGTTGGATCGGCCCTGGCCTCCTCGCTCTTCAAGCTGGTGCAGGGCTTCGCCACGCTTCGGGTGCAGGCCAAGATGGAGCACGCCATTCAGTCGGCCGTCTGGGACCGCGTGCTCAACCTGCCCACGTCGTTCTTCCGCAAGTACTCGGCGGGCGACCTCTCCGACCGCGCCGCGGGCGTCGATCAAATCCAGTCCCTCATCTCCGGTGCCGGCGTGGCCGCGATCCTGGGCTCGGTGAGCGGCCTGTTCTACGTGGCCCAGATGTTCACCTACAGCCTGAAACTCGCCGGCGCGGCCGTCGGGCTCACCGCGACCTTCGTCGTCGTGAACTGGCTCGGCAACTACCTTCAACTCGGCAACCAGCGTGCCGAGATCCAGATCCGCGGGCGCATCTCGGGGCTCGTGCTCAATCTCATCACCGGCGTGAACAAGTTGCGGACCTGCGGCGCGGAGAATCATGCGTTCCGCGTGTGGGCGCAGCAGTTCGCCACCCAGAAGTCGATCAGCCTCAAGTCCGGGATGGTGCAGGCCGCGATGGCCGTCTTCAGCTCGGTCTTTTCCGTGATCTCGTCGATGGTGCTGTTCGTCGTGATGATCATGGAGATGCAGGCCGCGGCCGAGTCGGCCGCGCCGGCGATGAGCACGGGCGATTTCATCGCATTCAATACCTGCTACGGCCTGTTTCTGGCGGCGATGCAGGCCCTCGGTGACGCGTCGATGAGCCTGATGCGCGTCGTGCCGATCTACGAGCGTCTCAAGCCGATCTTGCTCACGGAACCAGAAGTCGACCCATCGCGCGCCTTCCCCGGCCGCCTGACCGGTGAGATCACGATCGCACATGTCTCGTTTCGTTACACCGAAGATGGGCCGTGGATCCTTCGCGATCTGTCGCTCACAATCAAGCCTGGAGAATTCGTGGCGTTCGTGGGGGGATCGGGCTGCGGCAAGTCGACCCTGATGCGCCTCCTGCTCGGCTTCGAGCGGACGTCGTCGGGCGCCATCATGTTCGACGGCCAGGACATGAACTCACTCGATCTGCGCCTGGTGCGGCAGCAGATGGGCGTGGTGCTGCAGCAGAGCCGCGTGATGCCGACGGAGATGTACCGGAACATCACGGGCACGTCATCGCGAACGATCGAGGACGCGTGGGCCGCGGCCGAACAGGCCGGATTGGCCGAAGACATTCGCAACATGCCCATGGGCATGCACACCTACGTGTCCGAGGGCGGCGGCACGCTGTCAGGCGGACAGCGACAGCGTCTCCTCATCGCGCGCGCCATCGTGAACAAGCCGAAGATTCTTTTCCTCGACGAAGCGACGAGCGCACTCGACAACCGCGCCCAGGGCATGGTCACTGAGAGCATGAACCGCATGAGCGCGACGCGCATCGTGATCGCGCATCGACTCAGCACGATCATCGACGCTCACAAGATTTGCTTTTTTGAGGGCGGCCGCGTCGCGGAGATGGGCACGTATGACGAGCTGATGGCGAAGAACGGGCTGTTCGCCGAATTGGCGCGCCGCCAGACAGCCTGAGCGCATGACGGCCAGGACTCCCGACGACGCGCGGCGGTCGAACCTGGCGTCGGCGGGCGCCCGCGGCGAAGTCGTCGACGAGCTGCTGCGATACGGCGCCAGTCTGGCCGACGTCGCGGGCCGTCGGGGCGCGCCCATCCCTCACGATGACGAGCCGCACGTCGGCAGCTGGGTGGGTTACGAGGCGGAGGCGCGGGCGACCGGCGCGCTCTCGTCGCTGCAGAAGCGGTTCGTGCAACTGCGCTGTCCGATTCGCGCTGGCATCAGCGAGGACGCCGACTATCGTGCGGCGACGCGCCAGGGCCTGTTCGACCGGGCGGCCGCATTCCCGGCCGGCCCCGACTACCTCCAGCCCGACCAGATGCTCCTCTCGATCGTACCCACCATGGCGGGCCGTGTGCCGGTTCTGACGATCGACGATCGCGCCGACTTCGAGCGGGTCGTGCAGGCCCTCACGTCTCGAAACGAGCCCTCACCTGTGCCGCCGTCGATGGGTGCCTGCATGGTCTCTGGTCTTATCAACTGGGATCGCGTGCGACGCCACCGCGAAGGATGGCAAAGGGCGCATCCGGCAGCTGGAGACGCGGAGTGGTCGCAAGAATTCACGTGGCTCGCCGGCCAGAAGCCGCTGTACCAGGACCGCCTGATCATTCTGGCCCGTGGGCCGTACAGCGGCGTCGATCCTGGTGCGGACGGCCAGTCCCCTGATGGCTGGCTGGACCGATCGCTGGTCATTCGGCGGGAGCACGAATGCGCGCACTACTTCACATGGCGGGTGTTCGGCACGATCCGCACGCACGTCTTCGACGAACTGCTCGCCGACTTCGTCGGGCTGGTGCGGGCGTATGGGACGTACTCCGGGTCGCTCGCGCGCCGATGCCTCGGCATCGAAGGAGTGCTGGCGCCAGGCGTCGGCCGGCGTCTCGACAATTACCGCGGACAGCCGCCGGTGTCGGCTGCGGCGTTCGACGTGCTCGAAGCGCTGGCGAGGACGGCCACCGGGAACCTCGAACGTGCATGGAGTTCCCGGCGAAGCGCACCGCACCATCCGGAAGCCCTCGCGAGACTGTCCTGGGCCCTCTGCCACTTGACCCTCGACGATCTGGCATCTGACGCGTTCGAGACGACCCTGGCTGCCGCCGAGGCGCGCTGGGGTGATGAGGTCCGACCATGAGTGAGCAGACTACCGTGCACGTGCCGGCCACGCTGTCTGGCATGGCAAGCCTTCTCACGACGTTTCGCACACTTCTCACCCAGGCCGGCGTACCGGCATCGATCCAGCGCAACGTGCATGCGGCGGTAGACGAGCTCGTCGCCAACGTCGTCGAACATGGGGGTGCCGGCGCGAAGGCGCACGGGGTGACCATGCTCGTCGAGTCCGACGACGAGCGCGTCGCGGTGGAGCTCATCGACCACGGCGTCGCTTTCGATCCAGTGAACGCCGTGCCTGCGACGTCGATGGCGCTGCAGGTCGGCGGGATCGGGATTCAGCTGGCGCGGCATTGGGTCGACGACGTGCGCTACGAGCGGCGAGGCGACCAGAACCATGTGTATCTCGTCAAGCGGCGGTGACGGGGTTCGGCGCCGCGCAGCCGCGCTGCAGCCCAGACGCCAGGTCAGTAGCGCCGCGCGAAGCACACGACCGTGACGTCGTCGCCAAACGCGCGATCGCGCAGAAACACCCTGGCCGCCGATACCACGGCGTCGCGCAGGCCGGCGGCCGTGCCGTTGCTGGCGGCCACGGCCTGGCTCAGTCGATCGCTGCCAAAGAGCTCGTCGCCGGGGCCCGTGGCCTCGGAGATGCCATCGGTGTACGCGATCACGGCATCGCCAGGCTCGAGCCTGTAGCGGTGCGATTCGAACCGCGCGTGTTCGTCTATACCGAGCGGGGGTGACCCGATCCGGCCGATCGGCGCCACGGTGCCCGTTCGGCTGCGCAGGAGCGGCAGCGGGTGGCCCGCGGTGGCCACGGTGAGTTCGCCCGTGCCGGCCACCAGCGTGGCCAGGGCCATGGTGACGAACATGCCCTCGCGATCACGAGACGCGAGGCGTCGATTGAGCTCGTGCAGGGCCCGCACCGGCTCGTCGCCGATCGTCACCAGGCCTCTCACTTCGGCAAGGACACTGGCGGCATAGATGGCCGCGGCGATGCCCTTACCCGACACGTCACCTACGACCACGGCCAGGCGGCCGCGGTCGAGCGGGATGAAGTCGTAGAAGTCGCCTCCTACGGCCTGGGCCGGACTGTACTCGACGGCGAAAGCGAATTCGTCGAGCGTCGGCGGATGGTCGGGCAGGAACTGTCGCTGGATGCGGCGGGCCAGGTCGAGGTCATGGTCGAGCAGCCCCTGCGCGAGCTGCTGCTGGTGCAGCCTCCCATATGCCAGCGCCCCGGCCACCTGCGTAGCGACCGCCATCAGGGAATGCAAGTCGGGTTCGGAGAACGCCGTGGCTCCCGACGTCGTGTCGACCTGGATGACCCCATACAGATGCTGGTCGAACACCATGGGTGAGCACATCGCGCACCGCACCGTGGCCCGGAGAGACTCAGACGCCGCGACGGGGCCGTCGACGTGCACTTCGCTGTAGAGCAGGCCCTCCCCCTTGTCCACGACGCGCTGAATCAGCGCCTGGCTCAGCACGAGGTTGGTGGTGCCCGCGCGTGCTCGCGATACCTGCGTGTGCAGCTCGCCCGTCCGGCCGTGGCCTCTCAACACGAAGACGCGCTCGGCCTGCGGCAGGAACTCGAGAAGGCGGTCGGCGACGAGCGGCAGCAGCGTGGCTGGATCGAGCGACTGGACGAGCAGCTTTCCGATTCCGTCGAGAAGCGCCGCCTGTCTGGCTCGGGCCGCACGCACGGGCCCGTCGTCCTGGCGCCGGTCGAAACGCGGCGCCTCGACGCGTACCGACAGCCGCACCTGCGTCTCTCCCGGATCCGACTGACGAAGGCGGATGGCCGTGGAACCGGGGACCTCGGCCGGTGCATCGCCGCGAAACTCGACCACCGCGTCGCCGAGGCGCAGGACATCTCCGGGGGTCAGGCGCACGGGGGTGTCGACCCGGCGTTGGTTCACGAACGTGCCGTTCTGGCTGCCCAGGTCCATCACGAACACGCCGCTCTCGGTGGCTCGCACCATGGCGTGCCGCGTCGAGATGCCCGGGTCGAGCAACTGCAGGTCGGCGCCTCGGCCCCGGCCGATGAGCACCGTCCGCGTGACCGGTACTGATCTCGTGCTGGCGTTGCCGCTACGAACGTGCAGCGTGGGCATGACGGAGCCGTGGACAGAACGTCAGCGTGTCACCGTTCCAACGCCCGGCGCGCGAGCCGCGCCAGCGCCGACGGTGGTGCCCCGGAGGCCGCGGAGAGCGGCGGCACTCGAACGTCCGGGAGACCGCGACCGAGACTCGTGAGCACCCGCCGTGCAAGCTCCGATATGCGCACGGGCTCGCTCGAGCCCCGCCGAGCGCCGGCGCACTTGGCCAGCGCCTCGGCCTGTGTTGTGGCGGTCTGGAAATGCACGGCGATGCCGGCGACGGTGAAGACCTCGGTCACATGGTCGTTCAGGGCGCAGAGCCACAAGGCGCCGCCCGCCGCGGCCAGCCGCTTGTTCAAGGTCACCAGCACCCGGATGCACGCGCTCGTCAGCAGTTCGGCGCCGGACAAGTCCACGACGATGTGCCGGTTGTCGCCGGCCAGGGCCGCCTGCGCCTCGCGCTCCAACTCGCGTGCCGCCGGCGTGTCGAGAATGCCCGACACCTCAAGGACGACGGCCGCGTCGCGTTTGTTGGACCGCACTTCCACTGCTACCCTCCGGTGCCACAGGCGCGCTGGCGCCGGCAGGCACCCAAGTGGATTTGAACACGACCTTCACATCGCCAATCCAGATGACGTCGCCGGTGACCAGATCGTGTTGGGGCACGCGCGTGCCGTTGACGAACGTGCCGTTCTGCGAGCCGAGGTCTTCGAGCGCGAATCCGCGCTCGGTCAGTCGGATCACGGCGTGCTTCCGCGACACGCCGGCCTTGTCGAGCCGGATGTGGTTCTCTGCCGACCGCCCGATCGACGTGATCACGCCGAGGCGGAACCTGGCGCCGTCGGTGCTGTCGTCAATCGGCTCCAAACTGGCGTCTGGCACCAGGAAGGTGCGATCGGCCGGCTCGTCCTCGTCGAGCGGGGCTCTCGGCGCCGCGGGAGGGGGCGGGCTGACGCGTGCTGCGGTGCTGGCACGCACGGCGATGGCCGGACCTGTGAATGGTCGTGTGTTGGCGTCAGACGCGGCCGGCGCGGCCGGCGCGGCCGGCGCAGGCGTCGCGCGCGAAGCAGCGACGGGAGCCATGGTCTCGACGTGATCCGGTGAATTCGATGGAACGGGCGCGGCAAGCACGTGCTCGGAAGGCACGACGCTCAAGAACTGCGCCTTGATGGCCGCGATGGCATCGAGTTCCGCTTGACGCCCGGCCAGGACCTGTTGAGGACCCTCCACTCGTTCGGCCAGCTCGGCGTCGGTGAGTTCCCCCACCGCGTAGCGAAACTCCAATTCCTCTTTGGCGAGGCGCGCCTCTTCGAACCCGGTGCGCACCTGGCGCTCGAGCACGAGTAGCGCCTGGTACTGCGTGCGAGCTTTCGCCGTCAGCGGTGCGGACCGGTGATCGAGTTCGGCGTATTTGACCGCATAGTCCTCGAGCACACGACGATACACGATGGCGTCGACCTTGTCCTTCATGAGGTCAGCGCGACTGCGGTAGCCGTCGAGTCGGTCGCGCTCCTGCTTGAGCGCCGCCAGCTCACCGACGGGAGAGATATCGATGTCGTCGACCGAATCGGGCATGGCCATTCGTTCCTGTTGAGCGTAGCGACAGTACTTCAGCCGGCGCGGTACACCGCATCGACCGCGCCGAACCGGATGCGGGCGCCGTCGGCGAGTTCCACGTCCTGTTGGGGCTCGATGCGCGACTCATTCACGAACGTGCCGTTGGCGGTGGACTTGTCTTCGACGACGAAGAGGCGGCCGTCGCGTCGAATCAGACGCGCGTGGCGGCGCCCCACGGTCTTGTCGGGATCGAGGTCGGTCAAGTCGATTTCGGGAGTAATACCTGTGCGGGGATCGAGCCGCCCCACGCGGATCTCTGGCAAGTCGGGAAGGTCGAGGTGCTGACCCGCCGGAGTCGATTCGAGCCAACCCGGTCCTCGTGTGGCCACTGTCCGGCGCGACTCGTCGGCCCTGACGCCAGGGGGCCCGGCGACGGGGCCGTCCGGCACGGCACGCGGCGGCGTGGCCGCCACGACGCGCCCGCGTGCCACGCGGGCCAGCATCAGCGCGCCGATCTCCGGCGCTTCGGAGATGAGCTGTTCGAACGTGGATGGATCGAGGCGCAGCAGCTGGCACGGCGCCGCGGCGCGCGCTGTGATCTCGCGCGGTGGCCCGTGAAAGAGCGCGTAGTCGCCGAAGAAATCCCCGGGGCCCTGGGTGCTCACCACCCGGGAGCCCGCGAGCAGTTCGACCGAGCCTTCGTCCACGATCCACAGGTCGCGCGTGGCGTCTCCTTGAGCGAACAGGATGTCTCCTGGTCGGCACGAGACGACGAACGGGGCGACGTCCTCCAGATTCAGCTTCACTGGCAACGGCTTGGCCATACCGTGGCGGCTAGAAGCCGAAGTCGAGGCTCACGACTGGGCGGGCCTTTGGCCGCAGGCCCCGGTCGACGATCGGGATGAGGACGCCCGCGGTGAGCAGGAGCCGTGAGTTGGCCCGTATGCGGGCGCCGGCCACCGCCATCACGCGATGCACGGTTCCCGGAGCGTTCACGGTGAGGCCATCGCCGAAGGGCCCGCCCTGTTCGAACTGTCGAGCGTCGATCAGCGTGCGACCCAGCGCTTCGAGGTCAAAGGTCAGCCATGATGTCGTGGCCAACGTGAAACCGCCGGAGTAGTCAATTTCGTCGGGGACCTTGTTGCTCACGCCGGCCGCGACCGACGAGATGGCGTTGGTCCAGGTGGAGGCAAACGCGCTGGTCTTTGCATCTGACTTCGTGAAGCCGGCGCTCAAGAACGGGCTCAGACGCCCGCGTTCGCCGGATGCGACGAGACCGGCCCTGATGCGCGTGCCGCCGCCGCCGAGCAGGTCGTCCTCGTCGCCGGTTGGCAGCGTCGCGTCCACGGCAACGGCGACTCCCCCGGAGCTCGTGCGCAGGGCGTTGTACTTCGCGCGCACGCGGATGTCGCCGAGGCCGGTGGCCGAACCGCGGCGGTACGTGGTGCGGTTTGCGAGATCGGTGCCGTCGAAGCTGTGGACGCCGGGTGTGGCAGACGTCACGATGCGACGGATGCGCGCGGTGATTCGCGCATCGACATCGACCTTCAGCAGTGGCACGAGCACGCCGACATCGATCCGCCGCGTGAGACCGTAGACCGCCGATCCCGTGGCGATGCTCTGCCGCAGCTCGAGGCCAAGCGTCTCCTGCAGGACATCGCCCTCAAACGCTGGGTTGCCGTTGCCGGCGCGCGACGGCACGGCGCCCGGTCCACAGCAGTCGTTGTGCGGCGCGTAGATGTTGATCTCACCGCTGTCGAGGTCGAGCCCGCTGATGGCGTCCGACTTCGTGCGGTGATACGAGAAGGCCGTTGCGAAGCGTCCGCGGCCGATTGTGTGGGCGCGCTCCGAGAAGATTGGCGCCCGTGGGGTGAGGGCGAATTCGCCGGTGCCGCCCGGCCCCTCGAAGACGAACCCGCCGCTCGGGCTGACGAGCGGAAAGGCCCCGAGCTGCCCGGCCAGCGACTGACTGAGTTCCAATCCGGCAACGGTGCTCTGCAGGCCGCGCACGAAGTGGTCCCCATGGTCGAGCGTGCCCGGGGCGTTGATGGCGGCGTCGCTGAGGAAGTCGGGAAGCAGGGCGGCCAGCGGCCCGGTCCACACCGTTGCGGTACTGCCGGCGCCCGGGACGGTAGGACTGCGGGGTAACTGCGCAAATGCCGGCGACGTCAGCGACAGCGTCATCAGGACCACGCCGCACGTCGGCAGGCTGGCCAGGACCCTGGGCGCGAAGTGGACCATAGCGCGACTCCTCATAGGAGGCTTGATTCTACACCTCAAGAGCCGTCGAGTCCCGGCCGGCACCAGAGGCGCCCAGCAGGCCCGATTTGAAGGACCCCTTCGTCTCTCCAAAGAAGGATCCCCACTTGGCGCAGCGCCGGCGCACGAACTCCACCATGCCCGTGTAGGCCACGGGCGTGATGAACATGCACGTGGTGCACGCTCCCGAATCGAGCAGCCGGCGCAGGGACTCCGTATACAGCGGGAGAATCCGCGCCAGGCCGCGCATGTCGTTGCGCATCCAGCTGCACGTGAACCGTACGGTGTCGGCCGTCACGCGATGGTTGATGACCCAGCCCGCCAGACGCCCCTGGTAGCGGAGCCCCACCGACGAAACCTCGTCGAACCCCTGCTGGTCGTGCCGCCAGGGCTCGAGACCCGACGGGATCCACTGCTGCTCGCGCTGTTCCTGCATGAGCGCCTCGCGCTCGTCCTGACGCACGTCGGTCCAGGCAATGATCTCGTAGTCGTCCCGCGGGAACTTCAGCCGTCCAAACCAGGGGGTGGCCAGCGCCTGCGCGGGCGAGAACCGCACGGTGACGGTACGCGGGATCGGGGCGTGCCAGCCGCGGCGGCTGAACACGCGCTCCACGGCGTCGATTTCCGGCTTCCCAGTGGTGTACACCGCCTGGACCGTGTCAAATCCACGGAGGGCGACCTCGCGCTCGACGGCCTCGACCAGGCCGCCCGCGATGCCCTGCCGTCGATGCGCGGCGTGAACGAACAAGGACAGGAGCTCTGCCAGGCCGGTGGAGCGTGTGGGCACTTCGGCAACCGCCATGCCCACCGCCTGGCCGTCGACCCACGCCGCAAACGCCAGGGGTTGAATCGTGGTGGTATCGCCCTGCTCCGGATGGCGCGGGGTGGGCGAGAGCCGTAGCAGGTGCCGATACGCCGGGAACGTCATTGGTTCAACTGCCGCGATGTCGTCAGAGGAGACGAGTCGGATCTGGAAGTGGCTCATGGGAAGAGACCTCGTATGGGACGCGGGCGATCACCGCGGCCGGGGCAGGTCGAACGAGAGCACGCACGCCAGTATCCCGGGTGCGCTGGCACGAAGCAGTACGTACCCGATGCCCGCGAGTCCCCGGAAGAGTCCGGGATCGAACACGCGGTAGTCGACGCCACTTGCGCGCAGCCCGTAGAGTTGTCGCCGCGATGCGCGGTCCGCGGCCCGTGCGACCAGCGACACGCCCATCTCCGTGATGTCGTTTCGCGCGAGCGCCGCGCCGATCGCCATCAAGACATCCGCGCGACCCAGGTTGCCGCAGCAGATCTGGTCCAGCGCGCCGAGGGCGGCACTGGCTGTGGTGCCCACAGCCGTCGTCATCTCGCTCGCCCACACCTCGTCGCGCATGGCGCGAGGCATCAGCGCCCGGCTGAGACCGATGCCGGCCGCGCCGTGGCACCATGCGGTCATCAGGGAATGGCCACTGCCGGTGACCGGATCCAGCGCCCCGACGACGGGCCAGTTACCGAGCGACGGCACGAACAACGAGCGCTCGTGCGCCAGACTCGCGCGAGCGGCGTCGGCGTATCGCACATCGTCAGAGGCTTCGGCAAGCCGCGCCAGGGCCAGCGCGATTCCCGCGCTGCCGTGGGCAAATCCCGCCAGCGGCTGGCCACGTCGCGCCGGCCACGCCGCGCCTGCTGCCTGAGCCTGTTGCGCCGCGACCAGACGGTTGCCGTACGCGCGCGCCTGTAACAGCCACCGCCCGTGACCGCGCAAGTGGTGGAGTGCGAGCAATCCGAAGACGGCCCCGGCCGAGCCGCCGGTGACGTCGAAGACATCGTCGCGGTCGGCCGCCTCGCCGTTCAACGGGCCGGCGAGCCGTTCGGCTGCCGCGCCGTATCGATCGTCGTGGGTGAGCGCCTCGAGCAGTGCCAGCCCGTAGACCATCGACCCAACGCCGGTGCATCCGCCGAGGCCCACTTCTTCGATCGCTGAGGCCGGGTCGTCGGACGCGATGAGCGCCATGACGTCTGCCGACGCGTCGCGCGCATCGTCGAGACAACCCGCGTCCCCGGTGACGGCGGCCAGGCCGGCGAAGAACACCGCCGTGCCCAGTGTGCCGTCGTAGAGCGCGTGTCGCGACCAGCGGCCGGCCCGGGTGTCGTGGACGGACCATTGCATCGCGCCGTGTTCGCGCCGCGCGGACCGTCGAATTTCCTGCCCGAGCGCCGTGGCTTGGTCGACGAGCCACGCCGTCTCTACACTGCGGTCGTCGGCGCGACCGGCCAGCGGGGTTGCCAGACGGGCGCCCACGCCCGCTGCGAGCGCCCGTTCCAGGATGGCGCACTGGCGTGACAGGTCGGCGTCCGACAGTGACTGCAGCACGTCGCGCACGCTGTCGAGCCCAGACCGGGAGAAGTACGGCACGTCGAGCCGGCCACGATGTCCCTCGATCTGCGTGGCGTCGACGCCGACCCAGTACCTCGGCAGGTCGAGCTCGTCGAGTGACTGGCGCTCGTCTTCCACGACGGGCCACAGCCGAGGACGCGAAGCGTCGAGGTTGAAGATCCGGTTGAGGGTGTCGAGCGCGCAGGTCCGCAGCACGCCGCTGGTCTGATAGACCGGTGCGGCCAGCGCGTACTGCACGCTGCCGTAGTGTTGGCTCGGCCGGAAGAGCACGCGAGTGGAGCAACGAGCGAATACAGAGAGCGGTCCCGACGCCTCGAAGAGCGCCGTGCGATGCGCCAGGAGAAAACGATACGTCGATTGAAAGCCCTCGAGCAGGGGTTGCTGGTGAGCCGACGGATCCTGCAGCTCGCCGTCCAGCAGCACTCGGTTCGCCGTTGGCTGCGTCACGACCCGTTCTTCGGCGAACGCGAGATCGTCGGTGCCGAAGTGGTCCCAGCGCCGCCGTCCAAGCGAGGTCGGCGTCACGCCATCACCACGCAGGCCACCGATGTCGAAGACCACGTCAGCGGGGCCGACATGCGCCATCGTCAGCAGACCGCTGGCCAGACACGTCTCGGGCTGCAGCCGTCCCTTGGCGTCGAGTTCGATGTCGCGGCTGGGCTGGCACAGCATCTCGGCGTCGATGATGGCCGGGCCGACGCTCGTGGCAATGACGTTTTCCATCTGCATGTCGCGGCCGCGAAGCAGATAGCAGAGCGCGAGCAATCCGCCCGCCGTCCGGTAGTACGACTCGACCTGATCGGACGTCGTGAATCGCGCCTGCAACGCGACTTCACACCAGCCGTGCGTGGCGCAGTCCAAGATCCGCAGCCGCGGCTGTGCTGGCGCCAGCCCGGCGTCATTGGCCCACGCGAGAAATGTTGACAAGGCCGCTTCGAGGCTGACATCGCGCGGCTTGTAGGCGAGTACGGTACCGCTTTCGAACGTGACGAGTGCGACGCGCCGGCGTCCATTGTGCGGATCCGAGAGGCCGGGCCGCACCAGGCTCACCGCGCCGAGCGCGCCGAACTCCGCTTCGAGTCTCGCGCGGTCAACCCGCGTGCGGGCGAGCAGCTCGGTCGTGGTCGTCACCCAGGCCTGTGCCACGGTCGACAGTTGACGCGCCAACACCGGGTAGGCCGTCCAGACCGAGAGCATGCCGCCGCGCAGTTGGTCGATTACGAATGCGTCATAGCCCGCGGTGGCCGCTGGTCCGGCGCGGAGCGGCCGTTCCGCCGCATGCAGCGACCGGTGGAAGCGATCGTGCAGCGTCAGCTCTGACACGCCGGACAGCTCATGGAACAAGTGGACTTCGAAAGTGTCGCGCACGGCCGTCGCCGCTGCCTGCCAGTCAGTCGAGTCCGCCATCCGCCGTCTGGCCGCCCGCACCCAGGCGGTGAGTATCTCTACAAACGGAGGCTCGGTGGTGCCGGAGAACAGGCGGCGTTCGGCGAGGTGACCGGAGCCGGCGATGACGTCACGCGCCACCGCGGGCGCCACCGCGAGCACGTCGGAGAGCCAGAGGGTCCATGGGCCGATGTCGATTGCGGACGCGACGACCCGGGGTGCGGCTGACACGCGCTGCAGGATGTCGAGCGACAGGCCGTCCCAGTCGAGTCGGCGCTCGAGCGCTGCGGCGTTGCCCGGCGAGAACGCCTGCAGCCAGGTCTTGGTGAGCGCGGCCAGATGGTCCTGGCCAGCGTCGACCACGACTCCGTCCTCGTGTCCGTTGAGGATGGCACGGCGCTCGAAGATACCCGCAGCTCGGAACGTGAGCTCGCGCGCCTCGGTGGGAGTCAGCAGGGCCATGGGTGGAGTGAAAGGGGGCCGGGTTGCGGGCTCCGGGCCCATGGCCCGGAGCTCGCGGCAGTGCTCGCTTACAGGTTGATCTGCACGAAGGTGTTCATGGCGCCAGGGCTGTTGTTGCAGTTGGCGTTCTTGTCGAGGAAGCCACCGGCCACCTTTTCGAGGTCGGCGTCGCTCAGTTCGCCTTCACTCGGCACGTGCGGCACCACGACGTAGGCCACGCTCGCCGTGTCCACGACGGCCTTGACCGTCGTGCTGCCGAGGCTGGTCAGCAGCTGCTTCTCGATCACCGACTTCGGGTCGGCAATCAGTGCCTGACGATACTTCGGGTTCTCGATGGCGAACTTGGCCACGAGGTCTTGAATCTCTCCACGCGTCATCTTCTGAGCCATTGGTCTTCTCTCCAGGGAAAAGCGGGCCGTCCCCGGGCGCCACCATGGCGCCAGAGGCCTGCCACGCGACGTACTACAGGTTGATCTGCACGAAGGTGTTCATCGCGCCCGGGCTGTTGTTGCAGTTGGCGTTCTTGTCGAGGAAACCGCCCGCGACCTTCTCGAGATCGGCGTCGCTCAGTTCGCCTTCGGTCGGCGCATACGGCACGACGACGTAGGCCACGGTGGCGCTGTCCGCCACGGTCTTCACCGTGATGCTGCCGAGACTGGTATTGAGCTGCTTCTCGATCACCGACTTCGGATCGGCAATGAGGGCCTGGCGGTACTGGGGATTCTCGGCGGCGAACTTGGCGACGAGGTCCTGAATCTGACCACGGGTAATCTGGGACATGCTGCGGTCTCCTTCGGTCTTCGGGTTGACGTCGTGTGCGCCACCATGGCGCGTAACCGATCTAAGAGCAAGTTGGCTGCCACATCGATTCGTGGCATTTACTCGTGATTTTCCGGGCGTTTCTGGCGGCGCGGCGACCTGGCTCCATGCCTTGGAGCCAGGTCTCGGTGCGGGCCTGGGCGTCAGGCGGCGGCTGCTACCGGGGCGCGCCCGTCCTTCAGCACGACGAGGTGCCGTTCCATGTTGCACGGCGACGAGATGATCGTCCCGTCCTTCTCCTTGCGGATCGTGACGGCGCCGTCGGGGATGTACTCGGCGATGAGGGCTTTGCGAATTCCGTCGGTCAAATTCGGGCCCGTCGCATGAGGTGCCAGTGACGACATCACGACGATGCTGCCCGCCTTGACTGGCACGGTCACGGCGTTGTCAGGCTGTTGGTCCGTGCACACGAAACCGAGCGACGTAATCTGATGCTGATACGTGCCCTCCCGATGTGCGCTGGGCACCACGTGAGGGCAGCCGTTGTCGGGCGTGGCGTCGGTGAGCGCCACCCAGCACGTGATGTATTGCTGTGGATCGACGTAGGTGTAGCCGTTGTCCTGATGCCAGGGGAACGGCTCGGTGGTGCCAGGCTTCTTGTAGACCGCCATGTCCCAGTAGAGTCTGGCATCCGGGCCGATGAGATCGAGGCACAGGTCCTGAAACACTTCGCCGGTGACGAACTCACGCACGACGTCCGAGTTGAGGGCGAGATTCGTCGTAAACGTGATCTCGTCGGCGCGAGCGATGAAGATCCGCCCTCCCTTGGAGCGCAGGAACTCTTCGCCGGCCTTCTCGAAGGGATCGATGGCTGCGATGAGCCGGTCGAGGCCGGCCTGATCGATCGCGTTCTCGACCACGAAATATCCGAGCTCGTCCCAATCGCGAGCTTGCTCGTCGGTGAGCCGGCGCAGGGGCCGTTTAGCGCCCTGCCACGCGAAGCTCGTGTTGAACTCGTGTCGCTTGAACATCATGGCTGCAGTCCTCGTGTTGTAGTGCGGGTCGCCGTTCTCGCCGCCGCCCTCGGCAATACAATGCGGATGCCACTTCGCTCGCTGCCGTCTTGAGCCGAAATTGGCGCGAATGAACGCCTGCCGCTCGACCGATCGGCGCTCTGACTCCACACGTTGGAGCCGGGGCTCCGTTGCCACCGGGTCTCACTCTTGATTCGCATGGAATAGCGCCGTCGCTCGACCAATCACCGCAGCCCGTCACGTCCTGATTTCGTGCGCGGAAGCCACCGCGGCCGCATGGCGCCTCTTCCACGTCGTGGCCGGCCGCGCGCATGCCCGGACGGGCGCCCGCCTCTGAATCGCCGGATGGGACACGCGCGCCGGGCCGCATGTGCACTTTCGTGCAATTCAGTAACGCGTCAGCTGCAGCTACGCCTTGGCAAAATAGGCGTGGCACTCGTGGCCCGCCAGCAGCGGCTGCATCGTCTCCGGCTTGTCGGCCAGGAATTCGTCGCACGCCCGCTTGACGCCGGGGAACAGGCTCCACGTCGATGGCAGGAGGTCGGGGTCGTGGTAGTCGTCGACGACTACGACCGCACCACGGCTCAGCCGTGGGTAGACGTACTCGAGGCTTACCTTGGTGGAGGCATAGAGGTCGCCGTCAAGATGCGCGAACGCAATCCGCGCCGGCAGCTCCGTCGCGAGCGTGTCGTTGAACCACCCCTTGTGGATCTCGGGTACGCGGGCGCCGTATTTCTCGAACGTCCGGCGTACGCGCTCCTCACCCACGGCCAAGGCGCCGGCTTCGGTGGCCGGCACTCCGTCGCGCCAGTCCTCGACTCCTGGAGCCGGTAGTCCCTCGAACGAATCGAAGACGTGGAGCCGCTGGTCACTGGCGTGCTCGTCAAGCGTCTTCTGCAGCACCACGGCAGTGATGCCCTCATGGCATCCCAGCTCCACGACGTCGCCCGGCACCTGCGAAACCACCACCGATCGCAGCAGGTGATACAGATTGGTGGCCTGCTCGCGGCTGGTCATGTAGCCGCGCAGCATGTGTTCCTTGGCCCAGAACGGATAACTCGACGACACCGCGAACGCCCGGTTGAGGTCGTCGAAGGCAAAAGACACTTTGATGAGCGGATTTCTGGCGTTGAACGCCTTCATGAGCCCAGCCAGCATGGCCACGTCGCCTGGCGTCGACCGCTGCAACACCTCGAGCAGTTCGGGCTGCATCTGCACTTCGGCTCGCCCCAGACGGGTGAGCGCCGCCGCGAATCGCTTGAAATACGCGTGCGGCTCTTCCTCGACCAGATCCAGAATGAATCGCATGACGCCTCCGACCGCAGCACTGTACTCGCAATCTGCCCGGCGCCGACCGGCGGCCGCAGGCGGCCTGCGGCGAGCCCGCCGCAGGCCTTGGACGCGACCATGCGCGTAACGTGCTACGGCTACGGGACGCTCGGCGACATCCAGCCGTACGTGGCGCTCGGCGTCGCGCTGGCCGAGCGCGGTCACGACGTCGTGCTGGCCACGCCGGCGGCGTTTGCGCCCGCCGTGACCCGGGCAGGTCTTGGCCACGCCGTGCTCGCCGGCGACCCTGCCGATCTGCTCGCGCGCGATCGCGCACGGCAATTGCTGGCCGAAGGCGACGTCGTCGGGCTGCTCGCGGAACTGCGCGCGGGCCTGCGTCCGCATCGTGCCGCCCTGGAAGACGACGGGCGCGCCGCTGCCGAGGGCGCTGACGTCATCGTCGGCACGTCGGTCACGTCGTTCCTCGCCGACGCGTGCGCCGATGCCACCGGCGCCACGCTGACGCTCTGCGAGCTCTCGCCGCTGACCCCGCAGTCCGTGGCGGTCACCTCGGTCATCGACCTTGCCGAGGCCGAGGCGCTCAGGCACCGGTGGGGCCTACCAGCCCGGCTCGGTAATCCCGATGCGTTGGCGCGCGCGCGGGGCGTGCCGGTGATTCACGCGTTCAGCGAACACCTCGTGCCGCGCCATCCGAGTTGGGGCGCGACCCATCATGTGACGGGCGCCTTCGTGCTGTCCGAGGCCGAGGGCACGGCTGAGCCGGGCGCGCATCACGACCCGGAGTTTGCCGCGTGGCTCGATGAGGGACCGCCGCCCGTGTACCTGGGATTCGGAAGTCTGCCGCTGCTCCTGCCAGACGTGATGGCCGCCCTGGCGAGCGACGCGGCACGGGACGTGGGCACGCGTGTCGTGGTCGGCCTACCGTGGACGCCGGTGGCGGAGGGCCCCGACGGGTCGCGCACCGTGTGGCGCGTGCGCGCGTGCCGCCACGACTGGCTGTTCCCCCGGTGCCGGGCCGTCGTGCACCACGGCGGCGCCGGCACCGTCCACACGGCGGCCCGCGCGGGAACGCCGCAGGTTGTGTGCTCCGTGTTCTCGGATCAGCCGTTCTGGGGCGCCATGGTCGCCTTGCGCAAGGTCGGCGTGCACCTGCCGTTTCGCGAGCTGACGCGCGAGCGTCTGCGCGGTGCGCTCGCCGCCGCATGCGGCGTCGAGGTCGCGGCCAACGCGGCGGCGCTGCGCGATCGCATGCGGGCCGAGACCGGCACGGCACATGCCGTCAGCGTCATCGAGCAGCTCGGTCGCCAGTCCCGCTGACCCGCCGCCTACTCGAAGCGCATCGCGTCGACCGGCTCGAGTCGTGCGGCCTTCATCGCCGGGTACAGGCCGAACACCAGGCCAACCACGAACGAGACGAGGAAGCCCAGCCCGACGGCTGCGGCCGACACATAGGTGCTCCAGCCGGCGTAGGCCGAGATCCCCACCGAGGTGAGCGCGCCAATCAGAATGCCCACCGCGCCCCCGCCCACCGTCATGAGCAGCGTCTCGATCAGAAACTGCAGTGCGACATCTCGTCGCGTGGCGCCGGCCGTGCGCCGGACACCGATCTCACGCGTGCGCTCGACCACCGAGGTGAGCATGATGTTCATGATGCCGATGCCGCCGACGAGCAGCGCCAGGACGGCCACGCTGCCCACCACGACGCTGAACGTTCGCTGGGTCCTGAACCGTTGCGCGAGAAGCTCCCGTGGCACCACGATGCTGAACTCGCCTGGGGCGTGGACGCCGGCGAGGGTGTGCTCGAAGATACGCGCGATCTCGTCCACCCGTGTCCCATCGCTCAACTGCAGCCACACCTCGTCAGCCGGCTGCCCGGGCGAGATGGCGAGGCTGCGCCCCGACAGCGCCTGGAACGACACGAACACCGACTGGTGAATGTCGTGCCAGGCGACGGCCGCGCCCCCGCTCGTCCCCGCGTCAGGCGCGCGGAGCACGCCCACCACCTGATAGTGATCCTGACCCACGCGCACCGACTGCCCCAAGGGGTCGCGATAGTCGAACAGCCGTCGTGCGAGCTGGGCTCCGAGCACGCAGGTCCGTGCGTTGGTGATCTCGTCGGTAGGCGACAGGAATCGGCCGCGGTCGAGCGAGAGTCGCAGGATGTGCTGGAATGACGCGCGCACTCCGAGCACGGCGGCCGTCTCGCGACGGGTGCCGTAGTCGACCGCGACGAACCGCTTGATGAGCGGGGAAGTGCCCACCGCGAGCGGCACGACGGCGGCGACGAGGTCGGCATCGCCGGCGGTGAGACCAGGCCCGGCACTGCGCGCTAGCGCGGCCGTCTGGCTGCGCGCCACGAGATTGTCGAGTCCGAGCGCCTCCACCTGAGACAGCGCCTCGCGTGCGGCCCCCTCGCTGACCGACATCATGGCAATGACCGCCGCGACGCCCAGTACCACCCCGAGTACGCTCAGCGACGTGCGCAGCCGGTAGCGCCACAACGCCTCGGTGGCGATTGCGAGCAGCTCGCGGAAGTCAACGAGGTTGGAGCGCATTGGCAGGCTGCGGCGTCGCCGCGATGGGCTGGCGTTGGCCGCGATCCGCGGAGGCGCGCGGACTTGCCAGCAGCACTCGGTCGCCCTCACGAAGCGCCGTGAGGACCTCGACGAACTGGTCGTTCGATTCCCCGAGGGTGACCTGCCGTGTCTCGAACCGGCCGCCATCGACGACGTGCACGACAAACGCGCCGCGTTCCTCGAAGATGGCGTTGACCGGGAGCAGCAGCACGTTCTCTCTGCTCGCAATCTCGATCTCGGCGCGCGCCGTCATCTCGGGGCGCAGCTCGACTTCGGTGGGGTCGAGCGCGATGATGAGGTCGAAGCGCTTGTCGTCGAGCGGCCGGAACGCCGACGAGCTCGCCAGGGTGCCCACTCTCACGACCGAGCCGGTGAGCCGCAGATCGGCAAACGCTTCCACCCGCACCTCGGCCCTCTGGCCCGGGCGGACGCGGTGTACTTCCACTTCGCTGACCGAGGCGTCGACCAGCATGCGCGTCACCTCGGGAATCGTCACGAGCCCCTGGCTGCTCGTGACCCGGTCGCCCACGCGGATCTTTCGACGTGGGCTCGTGTTGAGGAACTCCTCGTACACGACCAGACCGCCGCCCTGGGCGTAGAGTCTGCAGCTCTTGAGCAGGGCATCGAGGGCGGCCAGCCGCGTCTCGGTCTCGGCCACGCGTGCCCGGGCGCGTCCGAGTTGCGCGTCCTTCTGCGCGCGCTGCAGCTCGGCGCGCGTGACCTCGCGCGGGCGCGTCAGCCGCTCCATGACCTCGGCGCGCTTCCTGGCGAGCGAGAGTTCTTCCTCCGCCTGCTCGAACGCGCTGGCGGTGCGTCCCAGTTCATCGGCCGTGATCACGCCCTTGGCCATCAGGGGCTCGAGCTGTGCGTACTCCTGGCGGAGGCGCCCGGCCTTGCGCTCCGCCACTTGCAGTCGGCTCCGCACTTCCGCGGCAGTCAAGGCGCCCTCGCCCTCCGCCACCGAGAGCACCGTCGCCTGCGCCTCGTCGTACTCGGCGATGGCGACATCGAGGTCGAGCTCGGCCTGCCGGTACTCCTGGCGAACGCGTTCGATCTCGACGTCCACATCCGTGGTGCTGAGCCGCACGAGCAGGTCGCCCTCGTTCACGCGCGTGCCCTCGGGTGCCAGCTCGACGACCTCGACTTCGCGACCGACGACCGGGGAATGGTAGGTGCGCGACTGGATCGGCCGCAGAGTACCCGTCGCGCTCAACCGGGCCGTAAGCGATCCCCGTCGCACGACGGCGGTCACGTCGGGGTCGACGCCGGGGCGCAGCCAGTACCTCGCCCCGGCCGCCGCCAAGACCGCCGCGGCGACAAGCATGCCGGCCTGAACGCGTCCGATCCTCCACATCGATGGACTCATGGCTGCGCGCGCGGCGCCGCAGACTCCAGGATGGCCGATCCGGCCACGTCCGCGCGAGGATCGAAGATGCCGATCAGGGCGCGCAGGCGCAGGCGGATGAGCGCGGCCTCGGCCAGCACCTGGATGCGGCGGGTCTCGACTGCGAGCAGGCCGGCTTCCGCCGTGACGAGGTCGAGGTTGTTCGACAGGCCGCGCTCGTAGCGAAGTTGGGCCACCTCCACTTCGCGCCGCCCGATCTCGACGCTCGTCTCGGCCGCGGTGACCGACCTCACGGCGCGGTCGCGCTCGCGAAGCCCCCGTCGGACATCGTCGGCCACCTGCCGCTCCAGCGTAGACAGCTCACGCCGCCGGCGGTCGCGATCGAGGAGCGCCGTCTGGTAGGCGACCTGCGCGACGGTCCGGTCGGCGGGCATGGCAATGGTGAAGAAGGTCGCAAACTGGAAGCCATCCAGGCCAAAGCTTCGCGACAGCGCCTTGGACGTCTCGCGACGCGTCAGGGCCAGGTTCACGTCGACCTGCGGCAGCAGCTGATTGCTCGAGAAGCGCAGCTGCCGTTCCGCGTCGGCCGCTTGTTCGGTGCGACTGCGCAGGTCGAGGCGGCGCTCGAGCGCCAGCGCGATCGCGGCGTCTGGCTCGATGGGCGTGGCATCCGGTTGCGGGATCGCGTGCTCGACGTCGAGAGCGACCGACCGATCGCGTCCGATGAGGAAACGCAGTTGGTCCCGGGCGTCCTCGGTCGCCGACTGCGCGTCGAAGTACTGCAACTCGGCCTGTGCGACCAGCTGCTGCGCCCGCAGCACGTCGAGCTGCGAGACGAGGCCCGCATCGAGCTTCGCCTCCGACGCGTCACGCAGCTTCCGCGAACGTTCGAGACTCTGTTTCGCGACGTCCACGAACGCATCCTGCGCCACGACGCGGTAGTAGGCGCCGGCCACTTCGATGGCGACCTGTTGTTCAGTCAAGGTCTGTGCGCGCGCCGCGTCGGTACGCCTGAACTCGGCGCTCGTCAGCGAGCGTCTGGCCGCGCCGCGGCCAAAGCCGCGCAGCAGGGGCTGGCTCAGCGTGAGCGTCGTATCGGTGTTGTAGAAGCGGATGTCGTCGCCGGAGAGGCCCGCAAGCCCGGGAATCTGCGCGGAGGCCGCGCCCGCCCCGAGTCGCAGCTCAGTGCCGGTCACGAACCGCTGCGACACATCGACGCGGTAGGTCTGGCTGCTCACGTCGGTCTGGCCGAACGACCCCAGGATATTGGGCGTGATTTTCGGGGTGAACTCGCTGCGCGCCAGCCGAAGGCCAAGGTCGGCCTGCACGGTCGTATCGTGCTGGTTCACGAGGCGGTCGTTCCTGACGAGCGCCTCCTCGACCGCCTGCGTCAGGGTTAATACTCCCGCCGTCTGTGCCGGCGCGGGAGACTCAGAAACGACCATGGCGGCAACGACGACGATCGTGGCTGCAGTCTTCATGCCGCCATTGTAGCCATCGAGGGCAGGAGGCGCCGACCGTCGTCGTGCGCGCCGCACACTGGGGCGACCTGCCCTGATCGGATCAGCGCAGCGTCACTGGCGTTGAACCGGAGCCACTCATGCTGGTGACGACGTTGGGTATGGTCCAGACTTCGTTGTCACTGAGCGCGCCCGTGACCACACCGTTGCTCAGTGCGCCGGCAAACGCGAACGTCGAGACGTAGCTGAACATCGGGTCACTGATCGACGTGCTCTGACTGAACGCGAGGCTGCCAGTCGTACCTGTCACGGGTCCCGTGATGGTGCCGGGGCTGCTGCCTCCACCGGCCGGAAAACTCCCACCTTGGAACGAGCAGGTCAGCCCCCCGGTTGTCGACGTGGCCGTCGTGTCCATCGTACCCGTGACGGCGCCGCTCGACTGGGTCTGCAGGGTCATGCGGATCGTGCCCGTCAGGGTCCTGGCGATGGTGCACGAGCCAAGGCCACCCACGTACGTCCACGAGATGGGGTGCTGCAGGGTGAACGGTCCGGACACCGTGACGGTTTGCGGCGTGGTGCCGCCCCCGCCCGTCCCGCCGCCGCCGGTGCCCCCACCCGCGGTGCCGCCGCCTCCGGTGCTCGAGGCCGCCGAGCTTCCGCCCCCGCCTCCGGCCACCTTGGCGACGGCGAAGACCCCGCCGGCCGCGCCCGCCCCGATGAGGCCGATGGTCGTGGCCGACATGCCGCCGCCACCCCCGCCGGCGGCTGCCGCGCCCGCCGCGGCGCC
>JANMDX010000090.1:0-11846 GCA_031376505.1 Acidobacteriota bacterium | reverse complement strand
TTATTGTCCATCGTGCCGATGATGGGTACAGGTGCGTCGTTCCTCGGCTTCGCCTTGCCGTCCACATCGGCCGGCAACAGGCCGTCACCCATCAGGTAGATCGGTACCACGTCGGAGTCGAGAAAGAACTGTACGGCGCGGGCCTTGCTTTGGCCGTTGACCATCTTGTTCTTCTCCAGCGCATACACGCTGATCCCGTATCCGCCGCCATCGCCAAAGTCGCGGGTGGACAGGATGTACGAGTCCTTCCACACGCTGTACTTCGGATAGTCGGGGAAGTAGTAGGTGCCCGCAACATGCGTGTCCTCTTGCGTCGGGAAGGCGTAGCGGAAGTACGCGCCCGTCGGGTCATTGGTCTGGGAGATGGCCACGCAGTTGTAGTACTTGGGGGTCCCTCGCGTCGTGAACTGCGAAAGCAGCCAGCGGTCGGCGAAGCGGTCGTACAGCACCACGGGATCGCCAGAAGCGTCGGTGCAGTCCTCGACGGCGAAGCCGGCCCAGAGGTCACCGATCTTCGCCGGCCCCACCAACCGGTTTCCCTGCTTGTCGTAGACCGCGTACGCGAGATTGATCATCTGCACGTAGTGATTCGGGCCGACTGCCCCCACCACGTCGGGCGGGTTGACGCGGCCGCCGTAGAGGTTGAAGTTGTCCTGGTTGCTGAGGCCCTCGAAGTTCGCGTTCGGCGCGGTGAGCGCCCCTCCCGAGTAGTTCTGGCTCGGCGCGGCGGCCGCTGCGTCGCCGGAGAACGCGCCATCCTGCGCCCGTTCTCCGCGATCGAGATCGCGCCGAGGGGGCACAAACACCGCATCGGGATCGCCGATGACGGGGCCGCGGGCCTTCAGCGCCAGATCCCGCAGCGCTGGCGAGACATCCGAAACGAGAGAAACGGTGAACTTCGGCGCGGGCGCCTTGAAGCGGGGCTGGGCCATCGCCAAGGGTGCGGCGCTGCTGTAACCGATTGCGACGAGGGTACAAACAATTGCGATTTTCATCGAACGTTTCCTCCTGCCAACGCGGCAACTATGCCGCCGGACGCCACCGGACCGCAAGTGGTGATGTGGGGGACTTACCCGGATGAGGCCGCTGGTGCACCACCTCCATGCGGCCAGCAGAAGGTGCAAGGGATGCCCGCAGCAAGGGGTAGGGTGCGCCGCCGCCGGAGGTGTCCAGCTGCAGCATCGGCAGCGCGGCGAAGGCCGACGCGAAGGGCATCGGGGTCACGGAATCGGTTGAGCCGGTTCGGGCGGCGCTGCGGGCCGAGAAACGCGACGTGTCCGCGGACCTGCGGAAGTCCGCGACACTCGCTGGTCGCAGCACCAAGGGCGGGCATGTCGGCCTCAACCGATTCGAGGAGTTCGCCCTGCTCACGTTGCCGCCGCCAATTCGCCAGGTGCGAACTGTATAAACCTTCGCGCCGCAACAGCGCACCCAATGCGCCGGGTTTCTGACACGCGTCGGCCTCCGTGAGGAAGCGTCGTCGATATTCGGCGGTGAACTGGCGGTGCTGGACCCGCGCCGGCACTTCAGGGTCGGGGGTCAAGGCGCGCAACGTGGCCGAGGAGCCGGAGGCCACGTTCATTGCGACAGCTGCTGGCATGCGATTCATCCATCAAACCCTCCCCGCCCCTACACTAATCTCCGCGGGCAGGTTGTCTCACCGATTATTGGCACAGGGGGAGCGAGGGCGAAATGGTGGCTTCAGCCCATTCCGTGCACGGCGAGAAACATGTTGTCGAGGGGTGGTTGGTGGCGCACACTGGAACTGGCCGCCGGGCCGTGCGCACCGTGTGGATTGTTGATGCCGGCAGCGAGGCGCCGCGGCTGGTCACGGCCTACCCGGGCAAGGAGTGAGTCGTCGACATGATCAAGGAACATGATCGCGTGGTGCTGCTCGCACCTGTGGCCACCGTACGCCTCGAGGCGGGCGATGTCGGTACCGTCGTGCACGTCTACAGCGATGGCGCGGCGTTCGAGGTCGAGTTCACGACCCTCGATGGCGGGACGGCGGCCGTGGCCACCGTCGCCGCGGACCACGTTCGGCCCGTCACGAGTCGTGAGATCACCCACGCGCGAGAGTTGACGACGCGGTAGTGCGCCGAAATCGTCGATGGCTTCGTTGATGTTTCCGGCGCATGTGAACGGCGGACCTGCGGCCGGTGCAAGATTGTGACGCGAGTTGTCAGAAACTGGCGCGCGGAAGCGTTCCATCTAGTACAGGGCAGCACACGACTCGGCGACTGAGCCCCGGGACGTGCTACGCCTTTCGCATCTGGCCTCAGGCCGGTGCGCGCTCGAGCTGGCCACAGGCCGCTGTCCATGCACCCATGGGTGCCCTTGCGACGATGTTCCCAAGGAGCCGGCCTATGATTGCCACTGCACCAGGCGGGTGGTGGACCCGCCGCGCCGCCGCTGCCCATGCGCGCGTCTCGGAAGCGACCATCGGTCGCGAAGCCAAGAGCGCCCGACTTCGCCATGGGCGCGTGGGCGGCCGCCGAGCGGTCTGGTTCAAGCGCGAGTGGGTGGACGAGTGGCTCGACGGCAGCGCGCCTAGACCGGTGCTCAGCGGGTCTCATGAACGTCCTTGACTTGAGTCGCGCACCAGCGCACTTTTGACTGCAGTCATGCGACGTCAGGACGGACTCTCCAAGCGGTGCGGCTGTGCGCCCCGACAGTGGACTGGCCATCACCTTCGAACTCGCGCCGGCGCTCTTCAAGGCCGAAGTGCACCCACGCATGGCACTTCGCGTTCTGCCACGGCAAGGACGCCGCGGGTCAGAAAGTGCGCCACCGCGTGAGCCTTCATCGCTTCACCGATCGGCCCGCCGGAGACGTGATGTCGTACAGCGAGGCCAAGGCGCTCGCCGAGCGTATCCGGACGGACGTGCGGGCGGGCACGCGAGCGCTCCCTGAGGTCAGCCCGCAGACGCCCGTCGAGCCCACCTTGGCAGACGTGGCGGAGCGTTACCTGCGACTACGCGCGGCGTGACACGCGCAAGCCGCACGCGGTGCGCCAGTTCGAGATCCATGTGCGCCTGCTGCTGGAGTCTGATGTCGGCACAGCCGGACGCGCCCGCCTGGCGCTCGGCGCGGTGCCTTTCAGAGCCGTCACGCGAGCCGACCTCGACGCCGTGTTCCGCGCGCGCCTCGATGCCGTGAACGCGGCGCTGGCCGCCGCGTGGCAGGTGGCGGCGCAGCGGGCCGACAATCGCGACGTGCCCGCGGACCTACGGAATCGCGACACTCGCCGGTCGCAGCACCAAGGGTGGGCATGTCGGCCTGAACCGATTCAAGGCGCGCGTGCGCCATCTGTTTAACTGGGCGATTCCGCAGGGATACCGGGGCGACACGCCGTTCAAGCGGCACGGCGTGAACGTCGTACCGTTCGACGGCGTGGCCGAAACCGTGCGCACGCGCCGATTGCAGCCCGGCGAGGAAGACGCGCTTATAGCGATGGCCACCCCTCACCTCCGCGGCCTGCTGATCGCCGCATTGCCGACGGGCTGTCGCCTGGGCGAGCTGTTGTCGTTGCAGTGGCGCGACGTGCAGTGCGACGCGGCGGGCCGTGCGCGGGCGCTGGTGCTGCGCGCGGGCACGACCAAGACAGGGACCCTGCGTGTCGTTCCAGTGGGGCAGCGCCTGGCCGCGGTGCTCGAGATGTTACGGACCGACCCGGAAGGCGAGGTGCTGCCATCGGACGGCTACGTGTTTGGCGACGAGGTGGGCGGCCCCATCGCGTCGATCAAGACCACGTGGCGTACCGCCTGCGAGAAGGCCGGTGCTGTTGACCTGCACTTCCACGCCCTGCGCCGCGAGTTCGCATGCCGGCTGCTGGAGAATGCCTGGGCGAGCGCCGCCCGGGCGGTAGTCGCGCGCTGAGCTGCACGACGTACGCGACTTCCTCGGTCACACCAACCTCACGACCACGTCGCGCTATCTGCGTTCCACGGCGATGCACCTGGAGCGCGCGTTGCGTCTGTCGAGGAGTCGCAGGCGGCGAGCGAGCGTACGCCGCCCATGGTGCGCGAGGGGGATTGCCGCTCCAGTGCCACACCAGTGCCACACGGCGCGATTGGGGCGTACGACGTCGATGACACGCTCGCCGCGGAAACCGTTGAAGCCATTGCAGTTGGAGTGGTGAGCCCAATGTTCGCCAGTTGGAACCAAGCGGCCGGCTGGCTCCGTCGCCTGGAGCGGCTTCGTTGTAGCGGCCTGTCGGAGGCGTTCGGCGGCTAGCGGCGCTCGCGGCCGTGGAAGACGCGCAACATCAGGACGGAGCTGCCGTCGTAGCGGTACTGCAGTGCGTACGTCCCACCAAGTACCGTCAGCACGATCTCTCGGTATTCGTGGCGATTTCCGAGCGGGCGTCCCAACCGCGGATGGCGACGGAGCACGTCAGTCCGCGCTATCAGCTCGCCGGCGACGCGGGTTGCGAGTTCTGGGAACTGGTCGTGCAGGAAGGCGGCGAAGCGATCGAGATCTGCAAGCGCGTCGACCGACCACTCGATCTCTACTGGCCCGGCCACGGTCGGAACCCGGTCGTGCCCCACGTCCGGAGCCACTGCACCACGCGCTCCTGGGGCACCCGCGAGCCTGGCGTAGCCGTGGCAGCCCGGCGATCGAGTTCGGCGATCTCGTCGGCGTCTGCGTCGCGCGGCGTGCCGTCCAATGCCGCCAGTTCAGCGATCAGCTGGGGAACGGTCACGCCGAGTTCCGCGGCCCGTACCTCGAGCACGTCGGCGGTACGCTGGTCGATGTCGATGCTGACGTTCGGACCCATGACGCCAGAATAACCGATTCCGGGAAGGGTCAGGAGGAGTGGACTAGGTGGTCGCGCTGGTTCGATTCCAGCGTGCGATCAGGCGATCCGTCGCCCACAAGTGATTGAAAAGAAGGGAGGTGAAGCTGGTGAGCCCGATTTGTGCGAGTTGGAACCAGGTGGCGCCTTGGCTGCGGCGGGTGGAGATGCTACAGCGGCTGCCTGAAAGCCCGCGACCGCCTGAACGAGATGCCCTAGACTGAAGGTTGAGGAGGTCGCCCCATGGCCGCGCTTGACTGGTCCCAGTGCCCCGCAGTGGAGAGTGTCCCCGACCGGGTTGGCGGCGCCTGGGTGTTCAAGGGCACCCGTCTGCCCGTCGCCACTGTCATCGAGAACCTCGAGGACCTCAGCGTCGACGAGGTGATGGAGCAGTTCGACGTATCCCGTGATCAGGTGACGGCCGTCCTCGAGTTCGTGGCTGAGAGCCTCCGTTCCGAAGCCCCCGCCAGTGCTCGTGCTGTTTGACCACGGTACGCCGAAGGGCCTGGCCCAGGCGCTGCTGGGGCACATGGTGCACACGGCTCGGTCCCGCGGCTGGAACACCCTCAGCAACGGAGCGCTGCTCAGCGCTGCAGAAGAGGCCGGCTTCGACCTCTTGCTCACCACCGATCGTCGCATCCGCTATCAGCAGAACCTTCGTGCCCGCCGAATCGCTCTGGTCGTATTGACGGGCAGCACGAAGTGGTCGCTGCTACGCGAGCACACCGCTCGCATCGCCGCCGCCGTCCACTCCGCGACTCCTGGCGGCTACGCCGAGGTCGACGTGCCGCTCCCGCCGAAGCATCGTAGAAGCTGAACGCGGAGCGCATGCCAGCCTGGGACCTTGTCTTCAGGCGCGAGGCGGTCGGCCCAGCCGCACCCGCCCGGGCTCGACGACGACGAAACTGCCGACCAATCGCACTCCGAACCTGCTCACCGCCTGCGCCACGACTGCCCCGGCGGTGCGCCGCGCCGCGGCCGGAACGCGAACCAGGATCACCCCGGATTGGACATGTCCGTTGCGTAGGCGAGCTGACCGAAGTCTTTGTCCTCCGTCAGCAGAATTCGCGCTTCACTGATCGCAAGGCCGGCGACGACCATATCGTCCGCACCGCCCACGAGGTCTGCAGCGGTCGTCACGTCGTGTCCCGCAGCGCGCAATGCGCGCTACCGGCCTCATCGCCGACGTGGTCGGACGAAGTCGTCGATTCGGGTACCTTTTTGTCCGCGCTCACATTGGAATCTCGAGGAAGCTTGCATCGTGCCGGTGCGGGGCCGTGCCGCAACGTGCCCGGAATGTCGCAGTCTGCGCGCTCGAGAGACTGGCTTGTAGGATGTCTTCCACTGGGATCGATCCTTGCTTCACCGTCGGGCTCAGGAGTCAAAATGCTTTACATCGGCCGCGGACGCGACAGCGTACGTCTCATTTCGTCCATCGGAACTGTGGTCCGTGCTTCGTTCTGGCTGCTGCTGTGCTCGATCGCGGTCGACGCTCACGCCCAACCGCGCCAAGCGCGTGTTCCTGTGGCTCCTGACTCAAACACGTTCATGTGGCAGACCCTGCAGGAGGACTTCCTTGATGCCGAGGGCGCGGCCTGCAAGCTGCCGATCGCCGTCGCTGTGTCTGACCACGGCGTGTGTTTCGTCGACGCCAGCGGCGCGCTGCGTTGTGAGGGGTCGATCTACACGAACACTTACACCTTCGATACTCCGGTCGGGCCGACCGGCGTCGATCAAGTCATGCTCTCGGCGACCTTCAACGCCGTGGACGGCAACGCAATCTGCGTCCATACGAAAGCCGGCACCGCCGAGTGCATGGGCAGTCCCGTGATGAACCAATGGGGGCAGTTCAACACTCGCAAAATGACTGGCAGCGCACAGTTCCGCCCGTGGGGCAAGCGGAACGACATCGTGCGAATCGGCACGGGCACGTGGGATCAAATGTGCGCCCTGACATCGCTCGATGAAGTGATTTGCACTGGTAACGGCTTCGGTGTGAAGCCGGCGCTGGTAGGTTACGGATCGGCGTTCGCGGTCCAGCCCTGGGGCACTGTCGATATCGATCCCGTCGCCGATCGAGTGAGTGCGGGATACGTGTTCTGCCAGGTCATGAGCGGTCGACTCAACTGTCAAGGCGTGGACTACGGCTCGAACGTGGTCGACGGAGGATCCCGCGGCGTGCCGTTCGGAGGGGCTTTTGAACCCTGCGCACTCGATTCGTCCGGCACCGTGACCTGTTTCCAAGGCGAGCGGCCTGGGCCCGCACCTGCCCCGTATGAACTGTTCGGCAGCGGCGTGCTGGCGCTCGCGACCAACCTCTACACGCCGACGATGTGCGCAGTGAAACTGGATGGCTCTTTGTGGTGTGCGCAGGGCGGCCCTGGCACCGAAGTGCAAGTGCAGCCAGCCGGCAGCGTATCCACTGCGTGTCAAGCGCCCAGCACGGCGAGCACGCCTCCCACCATTCGAGCCTCGATCGAGGCGAGCCGCGGGCAGAACGGCTGGCTCACCAGCGATGTCGCGCTGACGTGGGGCGTCAAGGATGCCGAAACGCCTCTCGTGGTGAAGACGGGTTGTGAGCCGACCCAGATCACTGCCGACGCTGCCAGCCTCACGTTCGCTTGCACCGCAACGAGCGCCGGGGGCGTGGCCACTCGCGAGATCACGGTCAAGAAGGACGCAACCCCACCCGTCGTGGAGGCCCACGTCGCCCCTCCAGCCAATGAGTACGGTTGGCACAACAGGCCCGTGAAGGTGACGCTGACCGGTCAGGACGCCCTGTCAGGGGAGGTCGTGTGCGAGGTGCCGGAGCTGATGACCTACGAGGGTGACCTACAAACGGTGTACGGGTCGTGCTCGGATGCTGCCGGGAACCGCGGGTGGCCCACACGACCACCTGTCAACATCGACCTCACTCCGCCAACCATCGAGATCGCGAGTCCGGCTGTGCTGGAGTACGAGCGAAACGCGGCCGTGCCGGTGAGCTACACGTGTGCGGACCGATGGTCTGGCGTGCTGTCGTGCGTGGGGACGGTCGAGAACGGCCGGCCGCTGGACACGTCGCGAAAGGTCAACGGCAAGTTCACCGTCACCGCAACGGACAAAGCCGGGCACCAAACAAGCCGCACCGTAAAGTACCGCGTCAAGTAGTAGGGGGCGCCGCGCGTGCCGGCATGCACGAGCAGCGATCGCCAGGGCCGAAACGGTAGAGCTCGAGCGTTGCCTGGCTGGCGAAATGCGCCGGGGCGCTCGTCACAGGGGATGGCCGGCGCCCAGGAGCCGGGCGACGGCGGCACACGACGGTAGGACGCGCGCATGGGCCGCCGCAGGCGGCGAGCGAGCGCACGCCGTCCATGGTGCGCGAAGGGGATTCCCGCTCCAGTGCCACACGGCGTGATTGGGGCGTACGACATCGATGGCGCGCTCGACGCGGAAACGCTTGATGCGATTGCACTTGGAGTGGTGAGCCTAATTTGTGCCAGTTGGAACCAACTCGACCTGTGGCTGCGGCAGATCGACAGTCTCTGGCGGATCGCGTGAGATGAGGGATCACCTAGTGTCTCAACGAGCCGTCGTCCGTCTCGATGGCCGTGGTCGGCACAGGACGCCTTCGGTAACGAATTATTCTGCTCCGATGAAGACTTTTTGGAACTCACATGAGCACGCCGCAATCGGCCTGGCTGTAGCCACGTGCGGAAGAAGCAGTATGGAGTCTGTGCGGCAGAACGGATTCGGCTCCAATTTCTGGGGTAATTGAACCCCTCCTCGACCGCCGAATCGAGCCACGCCGGAGCGTTTGCAGGCAGCGACAGCACGTGCGCACAGCGTACCGAACACGACGCCCGAGTACAAGCCTAAACTGCCATTCTCACGCAGATTCCGCAGCGGATCCGTGGATCTGACAAAGTCGTACGCATTACTTTGTCAGGTTGGTCGCGCGAGGGAACCGCGAATTTGCCAGTGTTTTGCTCGGTCTCCGGCCATCCGCTCACGAGACCATGCGCATCGGGTCTCAGTGGGTGATTCTGGCAACCTGACAAATTAGTGCTGGTGGGCTCAAGGCGTCGATGCAACGCAGGCGGCCAGTGTATCAGCCGGTGTTCTATAGTCCAGCGTCTTGCGCGGGCGCATGTTGAGGCGGCGCGCCACCGCATTCAGATTCGCCTGGGTGTACGTCGAGAGATCGGTGCCCTCGGGGAAGTACTGCCGCAACAGACCGTTGGTGTTTTCGTTGGATCCACGTTGCCAGGGACTTTGCGGGTCGCAGAAGTACACGCGGACATCCGTCGCGATGGTGAAGGTCTTGTGCGCAGCCAGCTCCATCCCTCGATCCCACGTGAGCGATGACATCAGCCCCTGCGGCAGCGCGCGGACGCGACGCGTCAGCGCGCGCACGACGCTGTGGGTATCCTTGCCAGGCACACGCACGAGCATCACGAAGCGCGACTGCCGCTCGACGAGCGTCGCGATGTGCGAATTCGATTTCCCAGCGAGGAGGTCACCTTCCCAGTGGCCAGGGATGGCCCGGTCTTCGACACTGGCAGGCCGCTCACGAATCGACACGGCATCGATGATCTGCCCGCGTGCTTGGCCTGCGGTGGTCGCATGCTGGGACCGGCGCATCGTCTTTCGACGCCGGAGATGCCGGATGAGTGCTTGCTTGAGCACACCTCTGCTCTGCACGAACAGACTCAGGTAAATCGTCTCGTGCGACACCTGCATGTCCGGATCCTTCGGATGGGTCCGCTTGAGCCAGCCCGCAATCTGCTGCGGCGACCAGTCGGCCTCCAGCATCTCCGCCACGCGAGCACACAAGGCGGGATACTGCGCGAGCCGACAGAGTTGGGGCCGCAGCGCGCGGTCCCACGTGTCGGCGTCCGCGACCGCCGCACGGTACCATCGGCGACCACCATGTCGGCCCACTTCTCGGCTCACCGTCGATGTGGGCCGGCCGAGGCGCAGGCCAATCTGGCTGAATGATACGCCCGTCGCCAGCCCTCGCGAGATCTCCTCACGGTCGGCAGCCGTCAGTGCGATCTTAGAACGGCAGCGAGGGGCCGGGGGGACACCGCCTCGCGCCCGCACGACGTGGAAGACCGCACCAGGAATGCGCTTGATAGCCCGGCCAATCTCGCTCAGCGATTCGCCGCGCCTCCATCGCTCCCAAATCGCGGCCTTGTCGCTGTCGGTCATCCTCGATCGTCGCACGCGCTGCATGATCCCTCCGAACATTCATCGCGTTGCACTGACGCCCTGAATCCACCCTGGCTTGTCCGTTTTACTTCCACTAGCATCACCGCCGAACCGGTCTGGATTACGATGCCATCCGCGCTCCGTAGCTACGTCCCATTCTCGCTGGTTCGCGTTGGCCACCGTTGGGCGGTCCGCAGGGGGATGGTCGTGCGAGTCGGAATACTCTTGCTCACGGCCATGGCAGCAGCCTGTGGGGGCAACACGAGCCCCGTTTCGCCGTCCGGCCAAGCAGAGAGCTTCACTTGGACGGTTAACGGACAGTCGTTCACTGCCTCGTCAAACGGCAGAGGCGCGTTGTCTGCCAGCTCAGTACTCAGTATCACGGGCGCCGACTGCGGGGCTGGGCCGGTGCTGAGTATCATCGTGCCCAGCCTGGCAGTTGGAACTTATACGGTAGGACCACGTGCCGCATCGGTCTCGTGGACACCCGATGCGCGCGCGAGCAGTGCCGCGAATGAAGCGTGGGATGCTCCGGGGCTGTTAAATGCTAGTGGCTCGGGGTTCGTCACGATCACGAGTATTTCGGCGGACTGGGTGTCCGGGACCTTCACTGCGGAAGTTGTGCCGCGACCTTCGAATCGGGACACGAGCGGCAAGAGTGTCCAGGGACGGTTCGAGATGCCGATTCGCGACCGACGCATCTGCTAAGAGCGAGTCGGCCAACTGCGATGACTGTTGCCGGGGGAGCCGTGAGTCAAAGACCCTTTGCTGAGGCCGATCGAGTCTTGGTAGTCAATGGGGGCGGCTTGCTTGGCCGTCAGCCGGGCCGACCCCACTGCGGACACTGAGTGGTTCGTACTGCGGGTCATCGTGTGCCCAGAGAAGGTCTGGCATTGGAGCGGTTGGCGATCACCGAAAAGGGGGCGACGGCAGTGGTCGATAAACCTATGCTCTTCCGCATGAGTCGTCGTCCTCCGCTTCTTGCTTCAGCGGCTCTGGCTCTGCTTGCGGCGTTCGGAGCTTCGAACACGCCCGTTGCTGCCGATGTCGTCGTTCAGATCGTCCACGCGTTCGCCGGAGGGCCGAGTGACGGCGATTGGCCCGGGCGCGTCATTCGCGCTACGAACGGGTCGACGTACGGGACGACCAAATCGGGCGGTCCGGAGGGTCTCGGAGCCGTCTTCGAAATCAGTCCGGCCGGCAACTACCAGCTGCGCTGGTATTTTGGCCTCGGTCCCGGCTCTTTCATGCCGGCAAATCCGCAAGGCATCGTCGAGGGGCCTGACCATCGCCTGTATGGCACGTACCTCACGTTGGGCTCCCTGAACTGCTCATTTGCCCGGGGGGGCGGTGTGTTCTGGGTCGACCCTGCGGCAGGATCTGGTCCGGTTAACGGAGATACCTACTACTGCCAAGGGTCGAATGTGCCGTGGGGCCCGGCCGAGCCGCTGCTCGGCAGTGACGGGTCGCTCTACTATCGCTAATTGGGGGGTTGTTCGGTGAAGGGTCAGTCGACTCGTCTCCGCCCATCGGCGGAACACGTTCGGGAGTGGGCTACGACTTCTCGGATGCAATTGGCGTGCGACAACCCTCTGGACGTCTGGCACAAGCGACGGACGGATCGTTCTACGGGATCGCGAGCTCCAACCTTGGAAACGGGGCCTTGCGGATCTTTCGCCTGACCGCAGCGAACGCTCTGAGCGTCGTCGCGACGTTCCCAAAGACCGGCATATACCCGAACGTCACGTCCGTCACGGTGCCGCAAGCCATCGTGGCGCATCCTGACGGGAATCTGTACGGCGCAACCGTGGACAGCGGTACGGCCCCCTATGCGACCTCGCGTGATGGCAGCGTG
>JANMDX010000048.1:0-1791 GCA_031376505.1 Acidobacteriota bacterium | reverse complement strand
CGGTCTTCTGCAGACCGCGAATCTCGAGGGCAAACGTCTCGAGGGACGCGCCCGCGATGGCGATGGCCGCCATGAGCTCGGCGTGCCGGTCGCGCTGAATGACCTGCGTGGAGATGGCGGCGGGCTCAAGGCCCAAACGGGCGCAGACAGCGGCCTCAATCGAGGGGTCGAGGTGCGCGAAGGTGCCTACCGCGCCGGAAATCTGTCCGACTCTGACGCCGTCACGCGCCCGGCCAAGCCGCACCCGGTCGCGCCCGAGCTGGTCGTACCACAGCGCCAGCTTCAGCCCGAACGTCATGGGCTCGGCATGCACACCGTGAGTGCGCCCGATCATGGGCGTGTGCCGATGCTCCATCGCCCGCAGTCGCACCGCGTCGCGCAGGCCTTCGACCAATCGCAGGATGAGGTCGGAGGCTTCCACCAGCTGCAGGGCCTGGGCCGTGTCGACGACGTCAGACGAGGTAAGGCCGAAGTGCAGCCAACGCGCGGCCGGGCCCACGTACTCGGCCACCGACGTGGTGAACGCGATCACGTCGTGATGGGTGACCTTCTCGATCTCTTCGATGCGGGCAATATCGAATCGGGCCTTGGCTCGCAGTTCGGCGGCCGCCTCGATCGGCACGATTCCAGCCGCGGCCATCGCGTCGGCAGCCGCCAGTTCCACGTCGAGCCACGTCTCGTAGCGACGCTGCTCGGTCCAGATGCGCCCCATCTCGGGGTGGGTGTACCGCGGAATCATGCCAGCGACAATTGTTCCGCCGTCACGACGCACGCGGGATCGCCGCCAAGCACCGTGAGGGCCAATGGGCCTGATGAAAAGATCTGATGAGCTACGCGCATCACGGCCGCCTCACTCACGCCATCGATGGCGGCCAACATGCTGTCGAGCGTCTCGCTCTGATCGCCGTAGATGTCCTGGCGCGCCAGGTGGGACATGCGACTGGAGGTGCTCTCCAGCCCCAGCATGAGGCTGCCCTTCAAGTGGTCTTTCGCCCGTTGCAGTTCGCCGGGCGCGAGCGCCTCGACGTTCAGGCGGCGCAGCTCGCCCACGACCACGTCGACGAGCTCGGGCACCGCCTCGTTGGCGCAGCCGGCGTAAATCGAAGCGACTCCGGCATCGCGGTAGGCGCTGAGGCTCGAGAACACGGAATAGGCGAGCCCTCGCTTCTCGCGCACGTTCTGGAACAAGCGCGAACTCATCGATCCGCCCAGCATCGTGTTGAGCGCCAGAGCGACGTAACGATCCGGATCGCCGTAGGCCAAGCCCGGAGCGCCGAAGCAGACGTGACTCTGCTCGAGGTCCTTGCTGCGCAGCACAATTTCGGCCGCCGTGCCCGGGGCGGTGCCGCGCATTGCCGAGCCTTGCGGCGGTGTGGTTTCGAAGGCCCGCGAGACCAGATCGCGCACGCGCCCGTGGTCGATATTGCCCACAGCCGCGACGATGAAGTTCTCCGCGACGTAGGCGTCGGCAAAATATGCGCGCAACGTGTCGCGATCGAGCCCAGACACCGAGCCCGGCTGGCCGAGGATCGGCCGCCCCAGTGGATGGTCCGGCCAGAACGATCCGGCGAAGATCTCATGCACGAGATCGTCGGGTGTGTCCTCGACCATCTTGATCTCTTCCAGCACGACCTTCTTCTCGCGCTCGATCTCGTCGGCGTCGAACGCCGGCGACGTCACGAGATCCGACAGGACGTCCACGGCAAGCGGCAGGTGCTCGTCGAGCACCTTGATGAAGTAGCCGGCGTACTCCTTGGAGGTGAAGGCGTCGAGGTGCCCGCCAATCGAATC
>JANMDX010000024.1:0-5174 GCA_031376505.1 Acidobacteriota bacterium | reverse complement strand
ACGAGCAGCACCCGCCGCTTCCCCACGCGGTCCACGATGCCGCCCGTGATCGGACCCGTCATGGCCGAGGAATAGGTGAGAAACCCAAGGAACAGCCCCGCGGCCACGGAACTGCCGCCCAATTCGCGAATGCGGAACGGTGCGGTCGGCAGCAGTTGGAACGCCGATAGAAACACCAGGAAGTTGAAGCCGCACATCACGAAGAAGCGCGGGGTGAAGAGACGATCAGGCGGGGGCATGCGGGCCTTCAGTATAGCGGGGCCGCTGGGGCTCGGGATGTCGACGCAGCAGTTGTGATCGGTACGGCGCCAGCCGCCCAACTGCAGCGTTGACGTCCCGAGTCCCACTGGCCGCGCGTTGCGGACCGCGCTGGTCGATTACAAGCCGATCTTGAGCACGAGACACTGGTTGCCGGTCAACTCGAGCACCGGCTGAGCCGTGTCGGCGAAGTAGTCGTCGAACACCTGCCGCACGGCGGGGAACTCCACATAGTCGTGCGAGATCAACATGGCCCCCACGCTCATTCGCGGGTAAAAGAACGCCAACGCGTCGTACGTGCTCTGGTACAGATCGACATCGAGGTGCACGAACGAGAAGCGCGCCTCCCGCACCGGCCCGCTCGTCGCGGGGAACATCCCGGCGTGGAAGTGCACGTCGGGGATGCCAGTCAGAAAGGCCTTCACCGCGTCCAGGCTACAGGCGTAGTCCCCTTGGACGAACCCCCGATCGATGGCCGTGGGAGCCGGGAGCCCTTCGAACGTGTCGAACAGGTGCAGCGTCCGATCGCCCTTCGCTTCGCCGATCACGCGCGCCGTGCCTCCACGAAACACGCCGACTTCGGCCAGCACGCCCGGCACGCGCTCGGTGGCCAGGACCGCAGCCCGGATCATGTAGGCCTCGTCCACGGCGACGGTCTGTGTCGGGAAACCCGTGACGATCCCTCGGATGCGGTCGGCGTGGGCCACCCGGCCCGGTTGTCCGAAGTTCACGACCTCGCGGTGAGTCAGACCGAGCACGAACTGCGCGGCGTGCAGGGCGGGCGGGCCGACGCGCGCCAATTTGCCGCTTCGCACGATGCCCGCGAACCCCGCCTTTGCCAGACTGCTGAGACTCATGACACCCTTCACGCACCCGTGACGCGCCGTCCTTCCGCCCCAGCGTTGCGCGAATATTAGCACGCGCCCGAACCACGCCGGCGTGGGGTCGCGCCCGTCGCGACTCCGTCCAGAGCAAGTGACGCCCGCTGCGGGGCCCAGGCCGCTGGAACTCGGCCGCCGGGACCCGGGATGTCAACGCTGCGATTGGGCGGCTGGCGGGGTACAGATCACAACGGCTGCATCGCCATCCCGGGCCCCGGCGACCTCGCGGACTCACCGTCCATCTCCACCGCCAGCACAAGCTTCCCGATGTGCTGGCTGCTCTCCATCATCCGGTGCGCGTCGGCGGCCTGGGCCAGCGGCACGACCGCGTGAATGACCGGCCTCACAGCGCCAGAGGCCAGCAGCGGCCACACCCGGGCTTCGAGCGACCGCGCAATTGCGGCCTTGGCCGCCAGGCTCTGCGGGCGCAGCGTCGACCCCGTGATGGTGAGCCGACGGCGCATGACCGGCATCAGGTCGAGGTCGACCTTCGACGATTTCAGGAAGGCAATCTGCACCAGCCGGCCGTCGTCGGCCAGCAGGTCGAGATTGCGCGGCGTGTAGTCGCCGCCCACCATGTCGAGGATGACGTCCACACCGCGGCCCCCGGTGGCCTCGCGCAGGTCGCCCACCCAGTCACGCTCGCGATAGTTCACCGCCACCTCGGCGCCGAGCCCGAGGCAGGCGGCGCACTTCTCGGCGGAGCCGGCGGTGACGAAGACGCGAGCGCCGAAGGCATGACCGAGCTGGATCGCGGTGGTGCCGATGCCGCTCGACCCGCCGTGCACGAGCAGCGTCTCGCCGGCCTGCAGCCGCGCGCGGTCGAACACGTTGGTCCACACCGTGAAGAACGTCTCGGGCACGCCAGCGGCCTGCACCAGCGAGAGCGCGACCGGCACGGGAAGACACTGCGCCGCCGGCACCGCGCAGTACTCGGCATAGCCGCCGCCAGCCACGAGCGCACAGACCGCGTCGCCCTCCTGCCAGCGCAGCCGCCCACCGTCTGCGGGCGCCGCCGCTTCCACGACGTACCCTGCGACCTCGAGACCTGGAATGTCAGACGCACCCGGAGGCGGCGAGTACTTGCCGAGGCGCTGCAGCACGTCGGGACGATTGACGCCCGCAGCCGCCACCCGCACCAGCACTTCTCCTGGAGCAAGCACGGGCCGCGGCCGCTCCACCAGGCGGAGCACGTCGGCAGGCCCCGGCGCCGAGATCTCCACTGCTCGCATCCGCTACTCCTTCAACGCCGAGGGCAGCCGGGGCGACGAGATCAGCGCCGCAAACACGTCCCACCGCTTCGCCGGGTCGTCGCCTGCGCGGCGCTCGACGTAGGCCTTGGCCAAGTCCTCGCCCAGGTTGTAGTTGATGACGTAGCTGCGGTAGGTGTCGAAGAACTTCACGCGTTGTGCGGCCTGTGCGGGCGTGTTCATGGCGAAGTGCACCAGCCAGTCGGCCGCGCGGGCCGCGTCCATGCGGCCGTCGAGGTAGCCGCGCGCGGCCTCATTGCCGGCGTAGCTGAGCTGTTTGGCCAGCGCCATCAGGTCGTAGTAGTCATCGGCCCGCGCCGGGTCGATGCCCGCCAGCGGAAAGAGCGTGTCGCGCTCGAACGCGCGCCGCTCTGCGTCGCTGAAAGCTACCTGAATGCCGTAGTTGGCCGTGCCCTCGGCGATGAGCGACTGCGGCGAGAAGAGCGGATACACCGAAAATTCCTGCCAGCCGCGGTCCTTGACGAGATGCTTCTCGAGCAGCGCGTTGTAGACGTGGTGTCCCGGATAGCCTTCGTGACACGCCAGATCGATGGCGCGGTCGATGAACACTGGCAGGTCGGTGTTCACCTCGATCAGGCTCTTGTAGTTACCCTGATACCAGTTGTAGGCGCTCCACGGCTTGTCTTTCACATACGCGACCGTGAACGTCTCGTTCTCGGGCAGCGTGATGTGCGCCAGCGTGCGGCGGCGGCATTCGGCAATGGCCGCCGTGAACACGGCATTCAGTTTCTCTGGCGGAATCACGAACGCCTGCTTGAAGGCCGCGTAGCGCGACGCCAGGTCGCCTTGGCCGCCGGCCGTGACGCCAACCGCGACGCCAATGGCGTCGACGACGCTCTGGAACGACGCCTCGCTGTTGCGGGGCGCCACGGCGTCGTACAGCTCGCGGGATTCCTCGTCGAACGGGAAACGCCGTCCTTGCAGCATCGTCACCCGCGCGCGCAGCGCCCCGAGCTGCCGCGCCAGATAGATCCGGCGAAGCCGTACCATGTCGGCGTCGGGCGCGGCCGACTCAACCGGCGGCAGGCGCCGCAGATCGACTTCAAGGACGGCCGCACGCTTGTTGATCGCGTCGAGGTCCCACTTGTCTCTGGCGACGTCGACACGCCATTCGGGGGGACCGTAGTAGGCGTCGACGAAGTTGGTGTCGTGCTGGCCGAGGGCCAGCACGAGACGCACGTAGGTCTCGGCCGCGGCGTTCTCGGAATTCGCGGTGGGCAACGGCGCGCGCAAACAGCCTCCTTGTGCGGCGGCGGCCGCGACGAGAGCGACACACACGAGTCTGGCGTAGTGCATGCGAGCCTCAGGCACGCGCGTAGCGCGCGCGGATGGTGGGAATCAGATACTCAGAGAACGCGCGCCGCATGTCGTAGGCCGGCGCGAATCCCCAATCGCGCCGCGCGGCCGAGTCGTCCACGTCGGCAGGCCAGGAGTCGATGATGCCCTGGCGTTTCATGTCGGTCTTCCACGACATGGCGGCGGCCGGGAACGCCGCATGCACGAGCTCGTAGATCTCCTGAGCGGACGGGCTGAAGGCTCCCAGGTTGTAGGCGGTACGCGTCAGCGCCCCCTTGGGCGCGGCCGCCAGCGCCAGTAGTGCCTCGACGCCGTCGGGCATGGCCATGAACGGAATCCTCGCGTCGGGCCGAACGAAGCAGACATAGGGCTCGCCCTTGGCGGCCGCGTGAATCATCTCGGGCGCGTAGTCGCTCGTGCCGCCAGAGGGAACGGTCAGCGCCGAGATGAGGCCGGGGAATCGCACGCACCGGAAATCCACGCGTCCGGCCTGCGGCTCGGCCGAGAGCTGCTTGTAGTGCCGCGCGTAATAGCGCCCGAGCTGCTCGCAGTACAGCTTGTTGCAGCCGTACATCGTGGTCGGGGTGTTGTAGTCGTCCTCGCTCACCCGGCCCGCGCGGGTCTTGGTGTCGAGATCCGGCAGCCCGTAGGCGGCAATCGACGAGGGATAGACGAACACCACCGGCCGGCCATGTGACTCGGCCTCGCGCTGCGAGAACTCCAGCAAATGCAGCGTGCCCTCCACGTTCACCTGGTGCGCCGTCGTGGGCGTGAACTCCGACCGGGTCGAGAGCAGCGCCGCCAGGTGATACACGGTGTCGATCTCGAACTCGGCCAGGATGCGCTCGAGCAGCGGTTTGTCGAGAATCGAACCGGTGAACTCGCGCTGCACCAGTCGAGCCAGGGCCGGCGCGAGCGGATTGAGGTCGAGCGTGACCACGGACTGGCGCCCAGACTCGGTGATCCTGGCGATGAGACCGTGGCCGATCTCTCCTCCGGCGCCCGTAATCAGCACTACTGGCTTGCGCATCGCGCCTCCCACAATGCGCTCTATTCTATGTGGCTCGGCGGGCAAGCCCGCACCTGCAGAATCGACGCCGTATCCAAACGAATGGACGTGGTTTCGTCTCCGCACCATTCATCCGTAGTTCTCACCCGTCCAGCCTGGTCGATGAATTCGTGAATTGGTTCACCAGCATGAAACGCGCTTGTATACGACTGGTGACATGCCTAGAATACCCGCCAACCCTGGTAGCAGGACCGGGCAGTCCCGGTCACACGAGGGCCACTCGTCGCTGCGTCAACGAGCCTCGACAGTGGAACTGATGTCGGGGGCACGACCAACGGCACGTTTTGCAAAGGATGGAGGAGTACTGCATGGTTCGCGTCTACGCACTTGGCCTCAGCATTTTCCTGGCCGCGTCAACGGCGTTTGCGCAGGTCTCCGCAACGACCGGCGCAATCAACG
>JANMDX010000017.1:0-119410 GCA_031376505.1 Acidobacteriota bacterium | reverse complement strand
CCTGGGTTCAAGGGGTCGTCGCAACACCTTGTTGTTTGATGGAGCATAGATGATTGCGCAAGGCCTCGGCGGGAGTCCTCCAACCGAGGGTCTTGCGGGGACGCGAGTTCAGAGCAGCGGCGACCGCATCGAGGTCTGTGCGGGAGTGTCGTGATAAGTCCGTGCCCTTGGGGAAGTACTGGCGGAGCAGGCCGTTGGTGTTCTCGTTGGTGCCGCGCTGCCAGGGACTGTGGGGGTCGCAGAAGTAGATCGGCAGCCCGGTGGCCATTCGGAGTTGGACATGTTGTGCCATCTCAGCGCCCTGGTCCCATGTCAGGGAACGGCGGATCTGCTGGGGTAGGGTGACGATGGTCGCCGCAATGGCATCGCGGACGGCCTCGGCGCCGTGCCCGGCGAGGGCGGGGCCATTCTTGACCCGCGGCTGGCCGTAGGCATCCATGCGAGGCAAGTGCAACAGCATCGTGAACCGCGTGGTGCGTTCCACCAAGGTCCCGATCGCCGAGCTGCCCAATCCGACGATCAGATCCCCTTCCCAGTGGCCGGGCACCGCTCGGTCGTGTGCTTCGTCTGGACGCGCACTGATTAAGACGTCGGCGCTCACAAAGCCCGTGTGTCGCCCGTGAGTGCGTGCACGCGGCACACGGAGCGCTCGACCCGTTCGCAGGCACGCCACCAGTTCGCGTCGCAGCGCCCCCCGGCCCTGCACGTAGAGCGCTTGATAGATGGCTTCGTGAGAAATCCGCATGGACGCATCGTGCGGGAAATCGACCACGCGTCGGTGGGCGATCTGCTCCGGGCTCCAGGACGTCGCCCAGCGTCGGTCTTGGCGGCGCCCGTGGCGGCGCCCTTTCCATCGCGGCACCGTCGGGCCGTCCGAACCCACAATCACGCCGGCCAGTCGCTCCTGCACGTACTGCCGCAGTGCATCGTGGGTGGCCAGCTTCGCCACCTTGGGGCGTGTTGCCCTCCGATCCGCGTGCCATTGCGCCGCCGTCGCACGATAGTCGAGCCCACCACTCCGTGTGGCGGCGTTCCGACGCAACTCTCTCGAGATGGTTGACGGCGAACGCCCACACCCTCGCGCGATCTCACGCACGCCGCGTCGCTGCGCGTGCCCGATCGCGATGTCTTCACGCTCAGCGAACGACAGATAGCGTCCTGTACGCGGGACGAGGCAGCTCGGCGGCATGCCGCCATTCTCGCGGAACCACCGCGTGCCGATTGCCGGCGGGATGCCCGCCGCCAACGCCGCGTCTACACTGGACAGCCCAAGGGCGACCGCTGTCCAGAACTGCGTGCGATGTTCGCGCCGCCCCACGGCCGGGCGCCCTGGTGGCCGCCTCGCCAGGCGTCCTGCCCGATCGAACAATCTTCGTTTCGAGGCACCCATTGCAACTCCTTCTTGTGGAGATGTTGCAACGACCGATTGAATTCGCCGTGCACGTTTCGATGGAAACGTCGCAGCTGTTGTCGTGCGATGCCTCGCTGGTGCACATGCGGCACGATGTCGAAGGTAACGTGCTCGACGTGGGGCGCAAGACGCGCACGATTCCGCCGTCCATTCGTCGCGCGCTCGCTGCGCGCGACACCGGATGCCGCTTTCCGGGCTGCACATCCTTTCGATGCGACGCCCATCACCTCCTCCATTGGTCCGACGGCGGCGTCACGCGCCTCGACAACCTCGTGCTCCTATGTCGGCGTCATCATCGCGCCGTCCACGAAGGCAAATTCGCCGTCGTTCGTGGGCTCGACGGTGCGCTGACCTTCCTGCGGCCTGATGGCAAGCTACTTCAGGTCGCCCCTGCCGCTCCATTCGCCCTGCCCGGGCTACAGAACGCGATGCCCAGTGTCACCGAGAAACTACCAACCTGGGACGGTACCCGCTTCGACCTGCCATGGGCCATCGACGTCATCCGATTCAACACGGCCGTGATGGGAAGTGAACAGGGGCTCTGACCCGTCGGCACCCCGCCTCGGCGTCTATGACATCACTTCACCACTCGGCGGCGGCAGTATCACGTGATACCATACGGCCTGTGCCACGGAAGGTCCGGGAGCTGCTCAACGACCTTGTGCGCGCGGGCTTTCTCGAGCGCGACGGCAAAGGTAGCCACCGGAACTTCTCGCATCCGTCCGGCGTGCGCATCACGCTGTCGGGACGTCCGGGCGACGACGCCAAGCGCTACCAGGAACAGGAAGTGGCGTAGGGCATTGCCGCCGCCCGCGCGGCACGGGGAGGTCGCACATGACACGTGGAAAGAAGGTCACCGGGCGCGAGTACCTGAGAGTCGTCGAGTGGAGCCCGGAGGATCGGTGCTTCGTGGGCAGCGCGCCGCCGCTCATCGGCCGCTGCTGTCACGGCCCGACGGAGGCGAACGTGCTGCGGCAGTTGAAGCGCGTCGTGGACGACTGGATCCGGCTCGCGGACAAGGAGGGCGTGGCGTTGCCTCCGGCCGAACGGACCGCCGAATACAGCGGCCGGTTCCTGCTTCGCGTGCCGGCGCCGGTGCACCAGGCGCTGGCGCTCAAGGCCCGAGCGGCCGGCAAGAGCCTGAATGCCTACTGCGCCGAGAAACTGGCCGTGTTGTAGCCGCGGACCTCAGCCCTCGAGCGTCTGGACCGTCTGCTCGACGGCGCGCCGGAACGACGCCGGGTCGATGGCGGGATAGCGGTAGAGATCCGGCGCAATCTGTTCGAAGAACACCAGGAGGCGAGCCGGCTCGATGAGGCCGCGCGCCGCCATCTCGCGCACGTCCGCGACATCCCGCGCGTGGGCACGTTCGATCTTCGCGAGTGCCTGCGCATGGAAGTCGTAGTGGTGGAAGTCGATCGACCCCTCGCGGATGACAAACGGACTGCGATCGCGCCAGCCCGGCAGCTCCGGAATGAAATGCGCGGGCGACGCCAGTTCGACGTTGACGTGCAGTTCTTCTTTGATCGCCGGAATCTCGCGGAGCAGCGCGTCGAGTCCGGGGTCGAGGTCCAGATCGATGTCGAGCGTCGCGGAGCGCCAGTCGAGCCACACGGCACAGGCGCCACCAACCAGATACACGCGTCCGCTCGCCCGAGTCCTCTGGCCGAGCATGCGCATGAACTGTCGCAGGCGGGCGGCGTCGGTCAGCGCACGCATTCGCCGGCCCGTTCGAAGCTCACGAGCGTGCGGATGAGCGCGTTGTAGCGCGAGTGCGCCGAATCGGCATCCGAGCGCGCCAACAGGGCGTAGAGCCGGTGCTCTGGTGACGGATCGCGAGGCGTGGCGGACCATTCCGGCGGAGGCTCGGACACGACGAGTCCCAACCGGCGGAGGCGCGGGGCGCCGATGAGGACGAGGAGCGCGGCTTCCGACTCGCGCCCTGCCGCGATGTCGCGCAGGCCCTGCGCGACAAGATCGGCGCCAGGCAAGCTGGTCATGTCCACGGTCGCAGTATAGCGAATGGATGTCGTGGCCGACCCGGACAGGGGCCCTGACGCGCCGCCGCTGAAGCGCTGAGGCGAGCGGCTGGGGGCCGCAAGAGGAGGTGCGCCTCCTGGTGCCATAATGGAGCGATGAAGGTCGTCGGCACCCGCCGGATCGACACGTCGTCCATGGCCGACCAGGCCGCGCTGGCACGAACGGCCGCACTCGTTCGCGGCACGGCGCACTTGGCCCCTCGCGGGGTCTATCGTTTTTCGAGTTTCGACGAGGCCGATGCGTGGATGACCAGGATGCTGCTGCGTACGCACGAGCGCCCGAGCCGGAAGACCTCGTCCGCATCTGCCGCGCCCTGAACGACGCCGGCGCGCGCTACGTGCTGATCGGCGGCTTTGCCGTTCTGGCGCATGGCGCGAGTCGTTTCACCAAAGACATCGACCTGCTGGACACCTACCGCCCGCAGGATGCGATCGATCGGTCATTCCTGCACCAGGTCCTCGAACGGCGTGCACGCGAGTAGCCAGCGGCCGCCTGTTCTGCGCACGACCTGGGCCCTCATGTCTTGCACCCCGGAGCCGGGGGCGGCGGCTCGCGGGTGGGGAGGGGCTCGGCGGCGAAATCTGAGGACCGGCCGTTCTGGCGGTCCTCCTTGGTCTCGGGCGCGGTTCACTCCGCGGCAGGACGTCCCGACAGGCCGGACCGATGTTGAGACGACGAGCCCCTCCCCATCCGCGACCCGCCGCAGGGACGCGAGAGCGGACCCAGTCAGCGCCGCACGAACTTCTGCACGCGCCGCCCGGTGCCCACTTCCGCCGTGTAGAGATGGCCGCGCGAATCCACCGCGAGCGCGTGCAGGAAGATGAACTGTCCCGCGTAGCGGCCGATGCGGCCGAAGCTGCTCACCTCGGTGAGCGATGAACGGTCGAAGATGCGCACCTTGCCGTTGCCGGCATCGGCCAGATACAGGTAGCGCTGCGCGGCATCTGGCGAGAAGCCCACGGCGAACGCCGTGCCGAGCAGCTTCGTCTTGCGCTCGATGAAGATCTCGCGCGCGAAGACGCCCGCCGACGAGAACACCTGCAGGCGGTTGTTGCGCCGGTCGGCCACGTAGACCGTGCCGTCGCTGGAGACGCGGATCCCGTGCACGGTGTTGAACTGCGACGGGCCCGGGCCCTCGAGCACCGGGGTGCGGGACGCGGCGTCGTCGGGCGGCTTCCCGTACGCGCCCCACATCCGTTTGAACGCACCGGTGTCGGCATCGAACACGATCACGCGCCGGTTCACGTAGCCGTCGGCCACGTAGAGCTCGTTGGTCTTGGGGTCCACGTAGACGTCGGCGGCGTTGTTCACGTTGGCGGTGTCGAGCGAGCCCTTGCTCTGTCCGCGCTTGCCGATCTGCAGCAGGAAGCGGCCATCGCTCGTGAACTTCAGGATCATGTTCTCTTTGCCGTCGCGCAGGCGCGGACCGCCGGCCGAGGTGATCCACACATTGCGCTTGTGGTCCACGTGAATGGCGTGTTCGTCTTCGGGCCACTCGTAGCCGGCGCCTGGACCGCCCCAGCCGCGCAGGTAGCGGCCGGCCTGGTCGAACTCGAGCACCGGCGGCGCCGCGGTGCAGCACGCCGCTTCGGGGTTCTGCGCCTTCTCGTCGTCGGTGAGCGACCACGGGCGATGCAGCACCCACACGTGGTCGCTCGCATCCACGGTTACACCCGTGACCTGGCCGAGCGTCCACTGCGGCGGCAGGGCGGGCCAGCGTGGGTCCACGTCAAACGCCGGCACGGATGCCGAGGTCTGCGCTGACGCGCCCACGCGCGTCACCACGCGCTCGGATGCGCCAAGCACAAGCAGCGCGCCGAGTGCGCCCATCACCACGTGCGGTCGTGTCATCGATCCTCCTTGACGGGTCGGGTCGACCGGGCGGCGGGGTTACGCCGCTTCGTGATCCTCGGCCACCGTGCGGTTGCGGCCCGCGGCCTTGGCGGCGTAGAGCCGCCGATCGGCCACGTCGAGCAAGCCGCGCGTGCTGCCGTCCTCCGGCAGACTGGCCGCACCGACGCTCGCCGAGAGCCGCGGAATGCGCGCGTCGGCATGCAGGGCCGCCCGCCACGCGTCGAGCCGCGCCACCGCGGCCGCGCGGTCCACCCGCAGGATCACGGCGAATTCCTCGCCGCCGTAGCGCGCGATGATGTCGTCGTCTCGGAACGCGTCGCGCAGGCGGCCCGCCGCAAAGCGCAGGGCCTCGTCGCCGGCCGCGTGGCCATAGCGGTCGTTCACCGACTTGAAGTCGTCGAGGTCGATGATCGCAACGGTGAACGGCCGATCGGCCCGCTGCTCTGCCAGCAGCCGCGCAAGGCTCTCGTCGAAGTAGCCGCGGTTGAACAGGCCTGTGAGCTGGTCGCGCATCGAGCCCAGCCAGAAGGCGCGCGAACGGACGACGACGGCCGCATGGATGATGGTGGCGACGGCAATCAGCTGCAGGCGGCTGGCCTGCGAGTCCCACTGAAACGTGCCGTACACGTCCGAGACCATCCAGGCCGCGGGCTCCCGCAGGCCCACCCAGGTCACCAGGGCCCCGTACTGCAACAGCGCGGCGCCACCGGCCGCGAGGCATACCCGCGGGTCGTAGCGAAGGCCCGTGCCTGCCAGCGCGACGAAGTACATGGTGTACTGCACCAGGCTGTTGCTCACCACGATCGGCCGCCCGGCCAGGATGAAGCTCACGAAGCCGAGCGAGATGATCGCGACATCGAACTGACTGGTGGCAAAGCCGAGCCATGCGGGCGGCGCCGGCTGTGTCGCCAGGCGTTCGAACCACACGGCGAAACCAAGTGCCACCGCAATAGTCGCCAAGCCAAGCCAGTTCTCGACCAGGTGCGGGTTGGCCAGCGACGTGGTGATCGGCACGAGCGACAGCAGCACGAGCAGCCCCAGCCGGAACTGGGCGACGAAGAGGTCGCCCGACCGGCTGAGGTCGCGGCTGATGGGATCGCCCCACCCGGCGACGGCCCGCACAATCTTGAAATACACGCTCACGAGTAGTCCTCGAGGTGTAGAGCGCCGTCGGCGTCAGTACCCCATCGCGTAGCCGGTGCGACGCGGGTCGGCGCCGGCCGTCATGGCGCCGGTCTTCTGGTCGACGCGGATGACTTGCATGTGGCCCAGGCTGCCCCAGCCGGGCAGCACCTCCACGATGTGACCCATGGCCTTCAGCGCGGCAATCGTGGCCGCGGGCACACGCCCTTCAATCTGCACCGTGATCGCGGCGCCCGGCTTGTAGAAGTTGGGCTTGGCGTCGAGCGACAGACGCGGCGCCTCGATGGCGGCCTGCACCGGCATGTCGAAGTCCACGAGGTTGAGCAGCACCTGGAACTCGGTTTGCCCGATGGTCTCGCCGCCGGGCGTGCCGAACACGTAGGCGAGCTTGCCGTCCTTCAGTACGACGACCGGCGAGTTGTTCAGCACGGGAATCTTGCCCGCGCCCACGTAGTTGACGTCGGTGGGGTAGGGCGACGTGGAGCCGAGACGCATGCCGTTGTTGAGCAGCAGCCCCGTGTTGCCGACCACGACATTGCTGCCGAAGAGTCCGCCCAGCGTCGGCGTGACGCCCACGGCGTTGCCGAAGCGGTCGAGCACCGAGAACGAGGTGGTGTGCTGCTCGGGGTCGTAGGCCTCATCGAAGGCCGGACCCGCCGCGCGTTGCGAGGTGGCGGTACTGCCATCGGGAACGCCGGGCGGCGGATACGCAATGGCCTTGGTGGGGTCAAACAGCGCGCGGCGCGCGGTCGTGAACTCGCGCGACATCAGGCCGGCCGTCGGCACTTTCACGAATGCCGGGTCCGCAACGTAGCGGTAGATGTCGGCCTTCGAGATCTTGATCGACTCGATCACCGCGTGCAGCGCGGCGGCCGAGTTGGCGCCGGCCGCTTTCAGATCGACGGCCTCGATCAGGTTGGCACCCATGAGCACTTCGAACCCGCCGCGCGAAGTGGCCGGGTTGCTGTAGACGTCGTGCCCGCGGTAGACCGTGTGCAGCGGCTCGGTCCACTGCGGCGCGTAGGCCGCCAAATCGGCGGCCGTGAGCACGCCGCCGTTGGCCTTGAAGAAACGCTCGAATTCTTGCGCGATGTCGCCTTTGTAGAACCGGTCGAACGCGGCGCGAATCGCGGCCTCGCGCGTGGCGCCCTTGGCCTTGGCCTGCGTTTCGGCCTCGACGAGCTTGCGGAGCGTGGCGGCGTAGTCGGGATTCTTCAGCAAGTCGCCGGCTTTGAGGGCCACGCCGTTCGGCATGAAGATTTTCGCGGTCGTGGGGTACTGCGACAGGTTCTTGGCGCCGCGCGCGATCGATTGCGCCAGCATCGGATCGATTGGGTAGCCCTGCTCGGCGTATTCAATAGCCGGCGCGAACACCTCGGCGAGGGTCATCGTGCCGTAGCGCTCGATGATCGACAGATAGCCGCCGATGTTGCCCGGCGTGATGCCCGCCTTCATGCCCGCGTTCAGCAGGTCGGGCGTCATCTCGGCGGGCACGAGCGCCTTGGGGGCCGCCCCCGCCATCGACAGCGACCAGACCTTGCCCGTCGCCTTGTGAAAGACGGTCATGAAGCCGTTGCCGCCGATGCCGTTCATTTCAGGTTCGCCGAGCGCGGCCATGGCGCCCACGGCCGCGACCGCATCGAACGCGTTCCCGCCCTTGAGCAGGATCTGCAGGCCGGCCGACGACACGATGGGATGCCCGCTTGTGACCAGGCCGTGGCGTCCCGCCACGGCGGGCCGGGTCATCGCGGGCCGGCTCGACGCGGGCGCCTCGGCCGCTTGCTGCTGGCCGACGACCAGCGCGGTGCCGGCCGCGAGCACGAATGCTGACGCCGTGAACAGGGTGCGTGTGCGCATCGATAGGCTCCCAGGGAAATTGAGTGTGTAGAGTATAGGAGCAAGACGTCCTGGACCACCGCTGTCCACGCGGCGTCGCGCCAGCCCCGCATGCCGCCGTCCACCACCGATTCGCTGCGTTTTGCGTTCGCCTCGGTGCGGTCCCTGCCACTGCGGGGCGCCAGCGGCGTGGCCAAATCGCGTGCCGGGCTCCTGATCGTGGAAGACGACCTCGGGATCTACCGGCTCCGTGGCGCCACGGCCACCCTCTGGGCCGGACCCGATCTGCACCCCGCGTTGGGAGACCTCGAAGGCATTGCCGCCAACGAGCCGGGCACTGTCGTGTGGGCGATTTCTGAAGAGAGCGGTGTGCTGGTGGAACTGGCGGTGCGCGGCGCGCGGCCGGCCGTGCGGCGGGTCGGGCGCCTGAGGCGGCCGGGCTCGCGCGCCAACAAGGGGTTCGAGGGCGTGGCCTATCTGCCCGCCAGGTTCACGGGCACCCGCCGCGCCGCGCTCGTCGCCGTGCACGAGCACAAGCCGCGCTGCGTGTGTGTGTTCTCGCTGGCGGATCTCTCGCAGATCCATGAGCTGAAGCTGCCGCGGGCGGCCAAGGACGCGCTCGACGACCTCGCCGACGTGGCAGTCGATCCCGTGACCGGCCTGCTGGTCGTCTTGTCGGAGGCCAGCCGTCGGCTCGCCGTGCTACGGTTGGAGGGCGGCGCCCTGCAGCTCGTGTCCACCTTTGACCTGCCGCTCGAGGACAAGGAACGGCCCGAAGGCCTGGCGTTTGTGAGCCGGTCGCGGCTGGCGGTGGTCACTGAAGGCCCGGCCCGGCTGCTGGAACTGCGCGTGGGCAGGGGCCGTCGCGGTCGGGTGTAAGCTAGGCGACGGCGCCTGCGCGGTACCGCGGCATCTCGGCGCTGATACTCCGGAGGACATCATGGTTCGTGTGCGTTCGACCTCGGCGTTTGTGGTTGGAGCGGTGGCGCTGCTCTGCTTGTCGGCACGGCCGACTACCCAGCAGTTCGGGTCGATCAGCTTTCCCACTTCGGGGGCCGCGGCGGCGCAGGACGCGTTCCTCACTGGCGTCAAGGCCCTCCACAACTTCCAGTTCGATGAAGCGGCCGTGGCCTTCAAGCAGGCTGAGGCGGCTGACCCGCAGTTTGCGATGGCCTACTGGGGCGAGGCCATGAGCCACAACCATCCGCTGTGGGCGCAGCAGGACATCGCGAAGGCGAAAGAGGCGCTCGACCGCCTTGCGCCGACCCACGAGGCGCGGCTGGCCAAGGCAAAGCTGCCGAAGGAGAAAGCATTTCTCGAGGCCCAGCAGGTGCTCTACTTCGCGCCGGGCGACAAGCTGGCTCGCGACCTCGCTTACGCCGCCGCGATGGCGAGGATGTACGAGCAGTATCCCGACGACAACGAAGTGGGCACGCTCTACGCCCTGTCGCTCCTCGGCAGCGTGCGCCCCGGCGATGCGGGGTACCGCCGGCAGGCGCTCGCGGCGTCGATTGCAGAGAAGATCTTCAAGGCCAACCCGAACCATCCCGGCGCGGCACACTTCATCATTCACTCGTTCGACGACCCCGACCACGCGCCGCTGGCGCTCGAAGCCGCCAACGCCTACGCGAAGATCGCGCCGTCGGCCGCGCACGCGCTCCATATGCCGTCGCACATCTATGTGCAGCGTGGGATGTGGGAGCAGGTGAAGCAGTCGAACATCGTGGCCTACAAGGCGGCGATCGATCTGAATGCGAAGATGAAGCTGGCCGAAGGCCGCGAGGACTTCCACACGCTCGGCTGGCTCGGCTACGCGCATCAGATGCTCGGGGATTTCGCCGAGTCGAAAAAGACGGTGGAGCTCGCCAGGCAGGCGGCCGACCGCAATCCGATGAACGCCGGCATCAAGGACGGCTACCTGGGGATGCGCGCGCGTCACATCCAGGAGGCGGGACAGTGGGAGAAGCTCGAGCTTCCTGCCGCGGCCGTGCCCGCCGCCGCCGGCGACCACGCCGCCATGCCGGGTATGAACATGGGCCCGTCACAGGGCTCGGCGACCTGGATCTACATCGTGGGGGTCAGCGCCGCGAAGCTCGGCGACCTGGCCACGGCCGACGCCGCCGAGGCGCAGCTCAAGGCCATTCGCGAACGCGCGCAAGGCGGCCCGAACGCCTATGCGGTGCGTCCGCACGCCGTCCGCGAGAAGGAACTTGGCGCGATCATCCGCTGGGCCAAGGGACAGAAAGAAGAAGCGCTCGCGCTGGCCAAGGGCGCCGCGGATGTGGAACTGACGATGGAGGCGCCGTCGGGTCCGCCAGATCCGATCAAGCCGGCGTTTGAGCTGTACGCCGAGTTACTGGCTGACGCAGGCCGCGACAAGGACGCCGCGGCGGCGTTCGAGCAGTCACTGCTGCGCACGCCCAACCGCACGCCGTCGGTGAAGGGACTGGCGAAAGTGTCGGCCCGGCTCAAGTCGTCGATGTTCTAGAAGAGCGCCGTACCAGACTCGGCGCGCTAATCACTTCCGCAGAATCTGCCGATAATGGGCATGCCTCGCGTGACGGGGTAGCCCCATGTCCGGTCCTGCCACCACAGCACCTTCGCTCTCCGCACCGGCCGGCGCCATGCTGCCCGCTGGCGGACCGGCCCTTCGGTGGATCACGTTCCTGATTGTCGTTCTGGCCGCGGTGGGAGTGCTGGTGCCCGCCGGGCCTGGCTGGGATTTCGCCAACTTCTACGACACCGGCCGACGTGCCGCTGCGGGTCAGTTAGCCGACATCTATCATCCGGATCGCCTGATTGACGGAGCGCAGCCACAGGGGAGCATGGCGTATTGGAGCCCCCCGCTGTCGGCGTACTTCTACGTGCCCCTGGCGCTGCTGCCTCCCCTGGTTGCGCTTGCCCTTTTCAAGCTATGTGGAACGGTGGCGTGGATGGTCGCGCTCTGGCTCCTCGTGCTCGAACATCGTCCTCACGCGGGTCCTGATTCTGCGGCCCGCGACCGGTTCACCCTCGGTGTGGCCGCGGGCGTGCTCGTGTTCCAGCCGATCTGGGCCATCTACCGCGTAGGCGGGCAGACGACGCCGTTCGTGCTCCTGCTGTTCACGCTGGCGCTGCGCGCCCATGTGCGCGGCCGCGTCTGGGCGATGGCGGCGACGACGGTCGTCGCCTGTCTCGTGAAGCCGGCCTTTGCCCTCGTGCCAGCGTGGCTGCTCGTGCCATCGACGTGGCGCGTGCCTGTGGCCCTGGCCGTCGTGGGCGGCGCCACGGCGCTTGGGGCGGTAGCCTGGATCGGCATTCCGCTGCACCTGGAGTTCCTCGATGTGGTACGCCGGGGCGCCCAGGGCGGCTTTGGCTGGCCGTTCAACAGCTCGCTCTACGTCGTCGGCGAGAGCCTGAAGGCGGCCGGGCCGGCCTGGGTCGCGCCGGTGAACGCCGGCGTGCTGCTGGCGAAGCTGGTCGTGGCGGGCCTCGTGGGGTACACCGCGTGGCAGGCCCGTACGCTCGATGCGCCGGCGGCCGCGCGACGTCATTGCCACATGCTGCTGGCCATCACCGGCGCCCTGCTGCTGTCGCAGGTGGTGTGGGAACACTATCTCGCGCTGCTGCTGCCGCTGTGGACCTACCTGCTGGCCGTGCGGGGGCAGTTGTCGCCGCAGGCGCGGCTGCTGCTCTGTGCGGCCTTGGGTGCCTGCGTGGTGCAGAACATCGTAGTCATCAACGTGATTCGCACGTTCGTGCCCGCCGACGGCGTTGCGCTCCCTACTTTGCTGGCCTGCGTCAAGAGCCTGCCGTTGTTGCTGACGGCGATCTTCCTCGCGCATCATAGACAGCAGTGGTTCGCCACGTATCGTGCGCCGAGCTGGCAGGCACGCGCGTAGCGGCCGCTCCGTTCACATATGCGTCCCCCTGCACCGTCCGGTGAGCCCCGCGACCACGTCCACGTCGTCTTGTTCTCGGGCGGACGGGGGTCGGGCGCATTGTCGCGCCAACTGGTTGCCAACGACCGCGTGCGGCTCGCTCTGGTCATCAACGGCTACGACGACGGCGCGTCGACGGGCGACGTTCGGCGTCTGCTCGGCGATTGCCTGGGGCCATCGGATTTTCGAAAGAACGCGTCGAATCTGGCACACGCGCTGTCGTCGGCGCCCGCGCCGCTGGTGCACCTGCTCGATCGCCGCCTGCCCGCCGGCATCGGGAACGACGAGGGGCGGGCGTTCATCGCGCTGCTTGCCACGGGCGGCATGGCTGCGGCAGCGCCCTGGCAGCAGGAGTGGCTCGACGAGTGGACCCGCGTGGCTCCGGCGTCGCGCGGCGCGGTCTCGACGCGGCTACGGCACTTTCTCGACGAAGAGACGAGCTCGGGCCGATCGCTGCCGTTTGCCGACTGCGCCCTCGGCAACCTGGTCTTCGCGGGGAGCTTTCTGCACGCGGGGCGGCACTTCAACGACGGCGTCGCCGATTACTGCGCGCTGCTCGGCGTCCCGCCCGAGATGGTGCAGAACGTCACGGATGGCACCAACGCGTTCCTCGTGGCGGTCGACGACGCCTACCACCTGCTGGCCAGCGAAGCCGACATCGTGGCGGCAGGCCACCGCCACAAGATTCGGGACATCGCGCTCCTCGACCGGGAAGTGACGGCCGAGGAACGCGCCGCCCTTGCCGAGGCACCGCTCGATCGCATCGAGGCGTTCCTGCGCGACCGCGCCGTCATGCCGGCCCTCAACCCGCGCGTGCTTGAACTCATTCGCGACGCCGATCTCATCATTTATGCCCCGGGCACGCAGCACTCGTCGCTGTTGCCGTCATACCTCACGCCCGGGCTGGGCACGGCCATTGCGTCGAACCTGCGCGCGATCAAGCTGCTCGTGACCAACCTGCACGAAGACGCCGACACGGCTGATGCGAGTGCCGTCGAGATCATCGAGCGCGCCGTGCACTACCTGAAGGACCGCGGGCGCCTGGCTATCCGCACACCGCGACTCATTTCCCATTACCTGCTCAACGACAGCCGCAGCGCCGATGTCGATCGCCCCTACGTGCCGCTCGGCCGGCTCGAGGCGCTCGAGGATCCCCGCCTGGTGCGCGTCGCCAACTACGAGGACGGCAGCACGGGCCGGCACGACGCAAACAAGGTGCTCGGCCCGTTTGTCGAGAGCCTCGTGGCGCGGCCCGAGCGCCAGCGCGTGGTCGTGTGGCTGCTGGCGACCGGGTCGGTCGACAAGGTGTGCCAGACGCTGCTCGAGGCCGTGCGGGCGGGACTCGACCAGCTCGAGCCGGCCATCACCGTGCTCTACCACAGCAAGGAACAGCTCGATGCGGACTTCTGCAAGCTCATGCCGTGCGACGTGATGAACGTCGCCGCGCCCGGCACCTCTCCGGCTGCGAGCTTCCGCCAGGCGACCGAGGCCCTTGGCAGCGACTACGTCCTGCTGTGCGACTCGTCGGGGATGTACCGGGGCGAGGACATCGTGAACATCGCGTCGCTGCTCACGAACCGCCGGCTCGACGCGGTGTGGGGCAGCCGCCGCCTGTCGGTGAAGGACATCCGCGCGTCGTACCGCGAGCGCTACCGCAACCATCCGGTGCTCGGGCAGGTGAGCTACCTGGGCAGTCATCTGCTGAGCCTCGCGTATCTCCTCCGGTTCGGCCGCTACGTGTCGGACACGTTGTCGGGCATTCGCGCCGTGCGCACCTCGTTCGTGCTCGGCGCCGGCGGCGACCCGGCCGATTCCGGCTTCAACCACCGCGTGTTGAACCGCCTGCTCGCGGCCAAGGCCGATCTCATCGAGACGCCCGTCCAGTTCTTCCCGATCTCGACCGAGATCGAGCAACGCACCACGGTGGGCGAGGGTCTGCGCTGGCTGGCTCGCCTGGTGACCGGACGCTAGCATGCGCCGCCTGTTGCTCGTGCCCGCTGCCGGCCGCGGGTCGCGCTTGCGCGCCGACCTGCCGAAGGCCCTCGTGCCCGTCAACGGGCAACCGATGATCGATCACCTCGTCGGTCTCTACGGCGACGTGGTCGAGGGCGTCGTGCTCGTCGTCCACCCCGAGCACCGCGAGCGGTTCGAGGCGCACAGCCGCCATTGGGCGCTGCCCGCAGAGATCGTGGTGCAGGAGACGCCGACCGGCATGCTCGACGCCGTCGTGTGCGGTCTGCCGCCCGTGGCGGCAGGCCACGCCGATCAGGTCGTGGTGACGTGGTGCGACCAGATCGGCGTGACCGCGGCGACCGTGACCCGCCTCGTCGCGCACGACGCTGGCACGGACGTCGTGATGCCCACGATGACGACGGCGCCGCCCTATGTGCACTACGCGCGCGATGCGGGCGGCCGCATCGCACGCGTGCTACAGCGACGCGAGGGCGACGAGATGCCCGCCGTGGGCGAGTCGGACATCGGGTTGTTCCGCCTGTCGCGAACCGCATGCCTGCAGTGGTTGCCCGCCTATCTGGCGGCGCCCGAGTCGGCCGTGGTGGGCGCGGAGAGCCGCGAACGAAATTTTCTGCCCTTCGTGCCGTGGGCGGCCGCGCGTACGCGCGTCGAGACGTTCGCCGCCGCCTCCGCCATCGAAGCCCTCGGCGTCAACACACCTGAAGACCTGACCCTGATGGAGTCGCACCTGCGCCATGCCCACGCTTAGCGTCGTCATCCCGGCCTACAACGAAGAGCGGTTCATTGCCGCCCTGCTAGAGCGCGTGGCCGCGGTCGATCTCTCGCAGCGCGGGCTCGCCACCGAGATTATCGTGGTCGATGACTGCTCCAAGGATCGCACGGCCGACATCGCCGCGGCCGTCCCCGGCGTCACGCTGGTGCGCCTCACGAAGAACGGCGGAAAGGGCGGGGCCGTACGGGCCGGGATTGCGCGCGCCACCGGCGACTTCGTCATCATCCAGGACGCGGACCTCGAGTACGACCCGAACGACTACGTGCCCATGCTCGACGCGCTGCTCGATCGCGGCGTGGACGTGGTCTACGGCAGCCGCTACATGCGGCGGCCCGGGGCCGGCGTCTTCAGCACGGGGCGGCATCCCGGACAGTCGTGGGCGGCGTACCTTGGCGGGCGCAGCTTGAGCGTGGCCTGCTGGCTGTGCACGGGTCGTTACCTCACCGACACGGTCACGGCACTGAAGCTGTTCAGCCACGAGGCCATTCGGTCCGTCTCGCTCGAGACGAGCGGTTTCGAACTGGACCACGAGATCTCGGCCAAGATGCTGGCGCAGGGCCGTCAGATCGTCGAAGTGCCGATCAGCTACTTCCCCCGGAGCAAGGCCGAAGGGAAGAAGATCGGCGCGCGCGACTGGTTCGTCGCGGTGGCCACGTTCCGACGATTTCGCCGCGGTTGACGGGCGGCCCGGACGGTCGCCGAGACGGCCCGCCGCTCGCACCCGGCCCGACGCCCGGCCGCTGATGCACTACCATGCGTGGCATGTCCCGATACGCTGTGTGCCGATCATCGATCGTCGTGCTGCTGTTGTCTCTACCGGCGTGCGCGCCGGCCCCCGATCCGGCCCCGGCGCCCGAACGGTTCGAGGTGTTCGTCGACGCGTTCCTGGCCCACTTCGCCGAACGCCATCCGTCGATTGCCGCCGGAAACGGCCTGCACCTGCACGACGACCGGCTCGAGGACTTCAGCGCGCTGGCCATCATGGCCGAGGTCGAGGCGTGGAAGGGCTTGCGCACGCGGTTGGCCGCGATTCCGGTCGAGCCGCTCACGCCAGACCAACGCGTGGATCACCGGATTGCGGCTGGCCTCATCGACGGCTGGCTGCTCGAGCTCGAGGCGAACCGCAACTGGCAAAAGAACCTGATGCTCTACGCCGCGGCCATGTCCGACGGCGTGCACAACCTGATGACGATGGAGTCGTCGCCCGCCGACGTGCGCGCGCGGCGGATCATCGCGAAGCTGCGCGGCGTGCCGTCGCTCCTGGCCGCTGCTCGCGCGAACATCACGGCGCCGCCGAAGGTGATGGCTGAGCGCGGCGTGCGCATGTTGCGTGGCGCATCGGGGATGCTGACGGCTGATGTTCCGCTCGCCTTCGCCGGCCTCACGGACACCACGCTCAAAGGCGGACTGCTGGCCGCCACGTCGTCGGCCGCGAGCGAGATCGACACCTTCGTCGCGTGGTTCGAGCAGGAACGCCTGCCCACGGCCAACGCCCCGTATGCGGTGGGAAAGGACAACCTCGAGGCGCGCTACCGGGCCGAGGAGCTGATCGACCTGTCCGCCGCGCAGCTCCTGGCGATCGGCGAGCGCGAGCTCGTGGTGCAGGAGGCCGCGTTCGTCGCCGCGGCCGCCAAGGCCGACCCGAAGCGTCCGGCGCTGACGGTGTGGAAGGACGTGCTTGCCAATCATCCGGCGCGGGGCGAACTCGTGCCGGCGGCCCAGCAGGCCGTCGACCAGCTGCAGGCCTTCGTGGTGGAGAAGCAGCTCGTCACGCTGCCGCCGAGCGAGCGCGTGATCGTGGCGGCCGCGCCGCCGTTCGACCTGGGCTTGGCGTCGATGCACTCGTCGCCGCCGCTCGAGCTCACGCCGGTGAAGAGTTATTTCTATGTGACCGACGCGCAGGCCGGGTGGGATGCCGCGCGCCAGGACGCGTGGCTGCAGAAGTTCAACATCCCGACCCTCACCGTGATGAGCGCGCACGAAGTGATGCCCGGGCACTACGTGCACAGCGTGTTCATGCGCGAGACGCCGGGAAAAATCCGCCGCATCTGGATCGGCCTCAACCCCTTCCCGCAGCCCTCGTCCGGGCAAGACGGGTGGGCCCACTACGCCGAGCAGATGATGCTCGACGAAGGCTTCCGCGCCGCCGACCCGCGCTACCGCATGGCGCAGGCGAGCGAGGCGCTCACGCGGATCTGCCGGCTGATCTCGGGCATTCAGCAACACACCGGCGTGTGGACCGTCGAGCAGGCGGCCACGCTCTTCGAGACGCGGGCCCATCTGCCGGTGCCAGCCGCGCGGCAGGAGGCCGAGCGCGGCACCTACGACCCCACCTACGGCGGCTACTTCCTGGGGAAGCTGGCTTTGCTGAAGCTGCGCGCCGATGTGAAGGCCGCGCGCGGTGCGGCTTTCAACCTGCGCGAGTTCCATGAGCAGGTGATGGCCAACGGCATCGCGCCGCTCTGGGCGCATCGCCAACTGCTGCTGCCTGGCGACACCTCGCCAGTCCTGCAGTAGGCAACGTGACAGCGTGACAGCGTGCTCGAGTTAGCCGCTAGAACCTAGCCGCTATTCAGAATCTCTTGGTATAGACCGCCTTGGCGGCGCCTCGCCGATCGAGCGTACGGAATCGGTCGTTGGGGTCGAGGCCGTCGTCGATCCAGTTGTGCGTGTAGACGACGAACACGTCGTTACCCGGCCTGACGATCCAGCGGAACCGCGACTGCCAGCCCAGCACCCGGCTCACCGAGTCGTACTGCACGTTGTTCACCAGGTACATGAACGGATTGAACTGCGTGTCGGCGATGACCCGGTGTAGACGGGTCGAGAAGGCGCCTTCGGCAAGCGCCACGTGGTTCCACTCATTGGCCAGACTGATCGTGACCCCCGGTCGTGGCCGGATGCCGAGGTCGACGCCGATCTTGCGGCGCGTGCCCGACAGGAAGCCGCCCCACTCGACGCTCGGCCGGAGCGCGAGGAGGCGCTGATTGGCGGTGTTGAGTGCCACGCTGTAGCGGTTGAACGAGTAGCTCTGGCCGGCCGGCAACGTGATGCCCGGGCTGATGGGGAAATCCCGTTCCAGGCGCTCGAACGACGGCACGGCGTTCACGTCGATGCTGTCGCCCGTGTGCAGCTCCACCCGGCCAAGGCGGACGTTGATCGCGCGGGTCACCCAGTCGTTCTGCATGTCGGTGACCAGATCGGTGTTGACGCCGAAGCTGTAGCGGCGAATGCGTGGGTGCTTGAACGGCCGCGGGCTGAAATTGAGGAACGGGAACATTTGGCGGAAGCCTCGACGCGGAGTGAAGCCCACGGCCGGATCGAAGTTCTGCTGCACCTCGTTGAAGCCGAGGCCCCCTTCCCACACGTCGTTCAGATAGAAGGCGGCCCCGCCCCATGACAGGTCCTGGCCGCGGCCCTGGGGATCGGGCGCACGCAACAGGTAGGCGTTCGACTCCAGGTTCTTGCTGCCGCGGAAGGACCGGGTCGCGAGGCGAACGTCGGCGCCCAGGGTGTGGCGCGTCCCCACCGCGTCCTGGCCACGCGTGGCCCGGCCGGTGTAGATGGCGCCCACATACGACTGCTGCAGCAGGCGGCGACGGGCGCGCAGCACGAGGAAGTCCTCCCCGAGCGCGCCGCCGTCGTCGCCCGTGCGCACGTAGAGCGCGCCGATGTCCTGCCGGCCGGCCTGGCCGGTGACCTTGCTGCCGACGTCGATGCGCTGCGGCTGTCCACGCGCGTCGAGGCCGATACGGCGCGAGAAGAAGGCGCGGTTCTGGAAGTCGAAGAAGGTGGCGCCGTCGAGAAAGAAGGTCCGACGTTCCGGGAGGAACAACGGGAAACGTGTCAGGTTGACGAGCCGCTGGTCTACTTCGGTTTCGGCGAAGTCCGTGTTGACCGTGGCGACGCCGCGCAGGCTCGGCGTGAAGTTGTACGTGACTTCGCCGCCGATGTTGGCCTCGCCGTTTCTGGCCACCGCCGGCAACCGGCCGGGCGCATCGGCGAGGTTGCCAGAGGCATAGGGCTTCAACTCGAGGCCGATGCCCTGCGTGATGTCGGTCAGCCCCAGCAGCAGGCCGGCGGTGGCCATCCGTCGCAGGCCCTGGTTGCGCTGATGCCCGGTCCAGAGCAGCTCCTCGTTCTTCCGTCGCACCGTCCGTTGAAAGTTGATGCCCCAGGCAGGGGCGTTCGGATCGAAGGCGAGGGTGCGGAAGGGGATGTCGATCTCGACCACCCAGCCGAGGGCGCTCTGGAGCACGCGGGCGTTCCAGATGCCGTCCCACTCACGCGCGTTCGTGCCGCCGGGTCCCATCAATGCGTCGGCCATGAGGCCCGCCGGGTTCATCTCGAAGAAGTAGCCAGTCTGCTGGTTCAGGAATGTGTCGATCGTCCACATGAACCGGTCGTCGGCGCTGAGGAACTCGTCGCGCTTCATCGTGTTGCCCTTGAGCTTGTCGGGCTCCGAGTCAAACAGGGTCGCGCCGATGTAGAGATGGTCGCGGTTGAACGCGATGCGCACCTCGGTGCGCTCGGTCGGCGTGCCGCCGAGCACCGGGTCCTGCATGATGAACTCACCGCCATCCGGTGCGCGGCCCCAGACCGGCTCGTCGAGCACGCCGTCGAGTACGACGTGCTCGCCGTCGTGCATCCGCTCGGCCGTCATCGTGCGCCGGCCGGAGGTCATCACCTCGGGTGTCTGTGCGGCGGCCCCAGACGCGGTGATGAGCAGGACGAGGACGAGACGGACAAAAGGGTGGAACCCGGTCACACGCAGCATAGCTCTGTAGAATACCCGGCCCTCAGTGTGGGCAGGGCGAGACACCTCGTGACATTCGCCGCACGTGGTCGCGCCCCGCGTCTCAGCGCGCACGTCGTGCGTCGGCCACGAGGTCGGCGAGGCGCCGTCGCTGGCCGCCCGCTTCGTCGAAGTTGTCGTCGGCGAGCCAGGCCTGGTACGCCGCCTCGACGGCGGGGAACTCGTGGTCGACGATCGAGTACCAGGCCGTGTCGCGGCTGCGACCCTTGTAGACGGTGGCCTGGCGGAACAGCCCTTCGTAGGTGAAGCCGAACCGCTCCGCCGCCACCCGCGACGGCGCGTTCAACGCGTCGCACTTCCACTCGTAGCGCCGGTAGCCAAGTGCGAAGGCGTGCCGCATCATCTGGTACATCGCCTCAGTGGCCATCCGGCTGCGCTGGGCCAGCGGTGAGAAGTTGATGTGGCCCACCTCGATCGATCCCGCGGCCGGGTCGATGCGCAGGTACGCCGCGACGCCGATTGGACGTTCCTGGTCCTGGTCCACGAGCGTGAAAAAGAGCGGGTCGTCGGCTGTCGCGACCTTTCTGAGCCAGGCGTCGTAGTCGCCAAACGCCGCGAATGGACCAATCGGCAGGTAGGTCCAGTTGCGGCCCTCGGCGTCGAGCGCGTTGGCCTCGAACAGGGCGCGGGCGTGCGCGTCGGGATTGAGGGGCGCGAGCCGCACCCACCGGCCGGCGATGGCGGAGCGAGTCGGGCGAGGCGGGGGCTGCCAGCCCGGCAGATCGTCGCCAATGAGTTGTCCGAGCGCGTTCAGGTGGGGCATCCGGTGATTGTACCCAGGGAGGCTGCGTGCGGCATCGCCCCGACCTGGCAACGTGCCTCGCTCCACTCAGCGCAGCGCGGCGGCCGGCGGCGGCGCCGCCGCGCGAAGTAGGCCGCCCGCACTGAGGTCGATGAGGGCGCTAGCCGCGTAGCTGTTCTGCGAGTCTGGCTCGAGGGCCGCGGCGACCAGCGCCTGAAGCGGTTGCGCCAGGTCCACATACCAGCTGCCTGCCGGCACGACCTCGCGGCGACGGCGCGTGCGCACGCCGTACACCCGAACGGCGGCGCCGTCGTCGATTGGGCCACGCGCGTCCTGACGAGCGCCATCCGTGGTCGAGACGATCTCGTATCGCTCAACGATCCAGGGGGCGTCGAGGGCCACGGCCTGCACCCGGACGCCCAGCATCCGCAGCCGACTCACGGCCTCGGTCTCGCTCGCGGCGAGCAGGTAGCCACAGGGCCGCCGGCGCGAGCCCGTGACGCGCAGCGTGTTGGCCGAGCGCCACGGCACCACGAGGGGGCGGTCGAGGCCGGTGACGGCGTCGAGAAACGTCATGGCGCGCGTGGCGGAGGTGGCTTCGGCGCGGATTGTGAGCAAGCCCAGGCACGCCTGCGCGGCGGCCGCGACGTCGGCGGCGCGCGTGAGCGCCACCAGGCGGGGGCCGCGGCTGGCCGCCTGGCCGATCACGGTGAGGGCCGCCCGCACGTGGGTATGCACGCGACGCGCGAAGTGCGCCCGGCCGATGCCCACGCCGCGGGTCTCGATGAGCAGGCTGATGGCCTGGCGCAGGCCGTACACGTTGCGGCCGGTGTCGGGTTGTACACCGCCCATCGAGACGACCTTGTCGGCGGGGTCCTGCGACGTCGTGTGATACGCGAAGCTCGAGAGCCCCTCCTCGGCGAGCGCGCGACCTACGGGCGCCACGAAGCGCCGCTCCGCTTCGGCCGCAATGGCCGGCTGGAGGTTGCCGACAGTGGCGGCCTGGATGAGCGCGTCGTACTTCTGGACGACGCCGTATTTCTTCACCCAGCGGTCCCCAACGGTGAACTCGTGCAGGTCGAGCACGACGTCGGGCCGGTAGCGCCGCGCCACGCCCGCCAGAGCCCGCGCCTCGGGCGTCTGCAGCAGCAGGTGGTCGCGGTTCACGTCGGTGCCGCTGACCGTGGTGCGGGCGAAGCGCTCGGCGCCGTCGGGATTGGCGCGGGGCACGACGAGCACGTTCACGCGGTCGAGCAGCGCGGCATCTGGTCCTGCGAGCCGCTCGGCTAGCGCCAGGGCCGCCTCGCCGCCGGCCGGTTCGTTGCCGTGCTGTTGCGCGAGCACCAGCACCGTGGGCAACGCGGCCGACACGCCGTCAGGACCCGCCAGGACGATGAGCGCGATGGGGCGGCCCTGTTGCGAGTCGCCGACGATCTCGACGCGGACGTGGGCGGGCGCGCGCGCGGCCAGGTCGTGCACGAAGTCGAGGACTTCGGCGTGGGCAGGGAAGTCGCGACGGCCGGAGCGGAAGGCCGGGGTGGCGTAGGCCACCTCTGGATCGCTGAATCGGGCGGCCACAGCCGCAGGTTCAGGCGCGACGCGTGCGGGGTCGAACTGCGCCCCTGCCGGACTCGACGCCGCGAGCGCGGCAAGCGTGAGGGCGACGGCCAGACGGCAGGTCTGACCGCCGATCCCGGGAGACATTAGCGCGCGGTCCTACGTGCGGAGCGTGGCGTTGAACAGGCCGATGGTGCGAGTCCACGCCTGTCCGGCCGCGTCCTTGTTGTAGCGCGGCGTCGTGTCGTTGTTGAACCCGTGCTCGGTGCCCGGGTACATGTGCATCTCATACTTGATGCCGGAGGCCTTGAGCGCCGTTTCGTAGCCGGGCCACGACGCGTTGACACGCTCGTCGTTGCCGGCGTAGTTGATGAGCAACTGCGCTTTGATCTTGGGCACGTCGTCGGCTGCCGCCGGTCCCCCATAAAACGGCACCGCCGCGAGGATCTCTGGCACCCGTGTGGGCAGGAAGTTCGCGATGCCGCCGCCGTAGCAGAAGCCCACGACCCCAATCTTGCCGGTGCACTCCGCGTGGTTCTTCAGGAAGCCGGCCGCCGCCACCATGTCCTCGCGTGTCTTGGGCTGTTCGAGCTTGCCGAACAAGGCCCGCGCCTCGTCCTCCCCGCCGGCGGGATACCCGCCAAGGGGCGTCAAGGCGTCGGGCGCGAAGGCCACGAAGTTGTCGAGCGCGACGCGCCGCGCGATGTCTTCGATGTGGGGATTCAGCCCGCGGTTCTCGTGCACGACCAGCACTCCGGGAAGCTTTCCCGCCGCCTTGGCCGGGCGGACCAGGTAGCCGCGCATCTTGCCGTAGCCCTGCGGCGAGGCAAGCTCGACGTACTCGGCCTTGAGGCGCGCGTCATCCTTCGCCACCTGCTGGGCCTCGGCGAATTTCGGACTCAGCTGCTCGAGCAGCACGGCAGCCGTGACGCTGCCCACCGCGTACTTCGCGGCCTTGTCGAGAAAGCCCCGCCGGTCAAGCGCACCGTGCACGTAGGCATCAAACAGGATCAGCACGTCGGGATCGAAATCAGCGGCGGTCTTCATTGGCATGGCCTCCTCAGGGGCTGTGAGCATACCGAGAGGCCGGGCCGGCCCGCAAGCATCGCTGACGGTATACACTTCTGAGCAGCGCTTGGCCTCCCACCGTTTCCTCCGATGGCATCCCCGCTGACGCTCGCCTTCCTCGGGTGTGGCTTCATCGCGCGCGTGCACAGCGGGCATCTGCGCGCGCTCGGTGGCGCCATCCGCCCGCGCTACGCCAGCCGCGACCTGACCAAGGCCGAGGCGTACCGACGAGAGTTCGGCGGCGATGCGGCATACGGCAGCTACCGCGAGGCGCTGGCAGACCCGGCCGTGGACGGCGTGGTCGTGGCCGTGCCGCCCATGTTTCACCGTGCGCTCGTGCTCGAGGCGCTGGCGGCGGGCAAGCACGTCCTGGTGGAGAAGCCCGCCTTCCCGGTGCTGGCCGACTTCGAGGCGGTCCGCGAGGCGCGAGACCTGGCCGGCCGGGTTGTGCTCGTCGGCGAGAACGACCACTACAAGCCGCTCACCGTGACCTTGCGCCGGTTGCTGCGCGAGGGTCACATCGGCGACATGGTCTTTGCGCACTTCACGACGATTGCGCACCGCTTGAAGACCGCCGACGACTGGCGCAACGACGAGGCGATGGCGGGTGGCGATGCGTTTTTCGAGGAAGGTATCCATTGGCTGCACGTGGCCGGTAGTCTCGGTCCCCGCATCGTGTCGGTGCGCGGCTACCGGCCGTCGATCTCGCGCGAGGGCCCGGACCGCCGCGCCAAGAGCATGATGGTGGCCTTTGAGTACGACAACCAGGCCGTCGGCGCGCTCTACTACTCGCGCGAGGTGCCGTCGTTGTTTCGCGGACTGCGCTTGTCGAAGCTCTTTGGCCGGCAGGGGGTCATCACGTTCGAGTCCAACGGCGTCTTCGTGCTCACGCGGGGCCGAGGGCTGCCGCGCGTTCACTTCCCGGGCTTCCGCGACATCCGCGGCTATCGGGCGATGTACCGCGACTTCGCCGCGGCAATTGCCGAGCGGCGGGCACCCGAGATGAGCCTCGAACGCGCCATGGACGACCAGCGTCTGATGGAGCAGATCTACGCGTCCCTGAGCCCCGTGGCACTGACGGTGCAGGCGTGACGGCGACGGCGTACGACGTCGTCATCATCGGCTCCGGGGCGGGCGGTGGCACGGTGGCCCAGTCCCTGGCGTCGAGTGGCGCGCGGATCCTCTTGCTCGAGCGTGGCGACTATGTGCCGCGCGAAGCGGAGAACTGGGACCCTGGCGCGGTCTGGAAGGACCTGCGCTACCGGTCCAGCGAGCGCTGGCTCGATGACCGCGGCGTGGAGTTCAATCCCTATACGCACTACTGCGTTGGCGGGAACACGAAGTTCTGGGGCAGCGTGCTCTACCGGCTGCGCCGCGAGGACTTCGGCGAGCTGGCGCACCTGGACGGCGTGTCGCCGGCCTGGCCCATCGACTACGACACGCTTGCCCCGTACTACGACCGCGCGGAGGCGCTGTACGGCGTGCGCGGAGCGACCGGCGAGGATCCCACCGATCCGCCACGTGGTCCGTTCCCCCATCCGCCCGTGCCGCACGCACCCGCGGTGCAGCGGATCGTCGACGACTTGCGGGCGATGGGGCTGCAACCTTCGCACCTGCCGCTCGGGGTGCTCAACCCCGGCGCCGCTGGTGGCTGCGTGCTGTGTAACACCTGCAACTCCTTTCCGTGTCGCCTGGGTGCCAAGAGCGATGCCGAGGTGTGCTGCGTCGCACCGGCTGTGCGCCACGACACGGTCGATCTCTGGACTCGAAGCACGGCGCGGCGTCTGCTGACGGACCCGTCGGGCCAGCGTGTCACCGCGGTGGAGGTGGAGCGCGACGGCGAGGTGGTGCGGGTCGAGGCCGGGCTCGTGGTCGTGTCGTGCGGCGCGGTCAACTCCGCGGCGCTGCTGTTGCGATCGGCCACCGACCGCCATCCAGACGGCCTGGCGAACTCGTCGGGACTCGTGGGCCGGCGCTACATGGCCCACCTGGCCACGATGATGCAGGGCTTCCATCCGTTTCGCCCGAACGACGCGGTGTTCCAGAAGACGGTGGCCATCAACGACTACTACTTCCGGGGACCGGGTGCCGACTATCCGCTCGGCCACATTCAGTCGCAGGGACGCACCCACGGTGTGATGGCCAAGGCCGTCGGCGACACGATCGTTCCGGGCATCCCCACGGCGGCCTACGACGCGTGGGTGGCGCGCGGCGTCGACTGGCTGGCGATGTCCGAGGACCTGCCGAGTCCGGATAATCGCGTCACGGTCGGGCGGGACGGGCGCGTCGTGCTGCACTACCAGCCAAACAACCTCGTCCCCCATCGGCAACTCGTAGCCGAGACCACGCGCGTGCTGAAACGGCTCGGCTTCTGGGTCGTCATGACTCACTCGCACAAGACCACCAACACCACGCACCAGTGCGGCACGCTGTGCTTCGGCACCGATCCCCGCGGGTCGGTGCTCGACCAGTTCTGCCGCACCCATGACGTGGACAACCTGTTTGTCATCGACGCGTCGTTCTTCCCATCGTCGGCGGCGGTCAACCCTGGCCTGACGATCGTGGCGCAGGCCTTGCGCGCCGCGGACCACATCCGCGACACGGCCCTCTGAACCGACGCTATTCGCGCCGACGTCCCGGTCCGTCTGGCGCGGGCACGTGCACCTTCACCGCGTCAGGCAGCGTGCTCCACAGACCGGGATGTGTCTCACAAAGCCTGGCGATATCGGTCAAGTCCTTGAGGCGCTTGCTCGGCAGTCGCGCCGGCTCCGACCACGCCTTGATCTTGCCGGCGAGCGTGTCGGGAAGGGAGGCCACTCGCAGCAGGATGCCGTGGACGTCCGCTGCCACCGCGCGGGCCGGGAAATCGCGGTAGAACGCCTCGGCCCTCAACTGCAGGCTCACCGCGGACTGACCTTTGAAGTTCACGGACCAGTCGAAGCGTTCGGCACGAAAGCCAGCCTGTTCGAGGATGGCCACGGCGCGATCGATGTCCTGGGCGGCGACGACGAAGTCGACGTCCTGGGTCACCATCGGCTCCGTGGCCCAATGGTTCACCGCCACGCCCCCGATCGCGCACCACGGCACGTCCGCGCGTTCGAGACAGTCGACCAGGCGCATGACGTCATTGGTGCCACCGCCCGTCTGCCAGTCGAAGAACTGCTTGCCGGTCACGGGAGCAGCGTAGCAGAAGGTCCCGCGCGGTCACCAGCGCGGCGGGCGCGCTTCGAGCAGGAGGCGCGGGCCGCTGCCGTCATCGAGACCGAACCAGAGCGTGTGCGCCCGCTGACGCTGGTGACCAATTGGTAATCACTGGTCGACGTCCGATGAGACGCGCCCCTGGAATACACTCAGGGGTATGGTTCCTCTCGACCGCATCGTGCTCGACCCGGCCGTGCGCTTTGGCAAGCCGTGTGTGCGCGGGACGCGTATCACGGTTGGCGACGTGCTCGGATACTTAGCCGGGGGCATGTCGATCGACCAGGTGCTGGGGGACTTTCCGCAGCTGACGCCTGAGGACATCCGTGCCTGCCTGGCCTATGCGGCGGAGCGCGAGCGGCGAACCACCAGCACCCCGGCGGCCTGACATGCCGCGGCTCCTCTTCGACGAGCAGTTATCGGAGACGCTGTGCCACGTGCTGGCCGATGTCTTCCCAGAGGCCCTCCACATCAGGACGATGGGCTACCAGCGGGCCCCGGATGAACTCGTCTGGGCCCTGGCGCAGCAGCATGGGTGTCTCGTCGTGAGCAAGGACGAGGACTTCCATCGGATGGTGTTGCTTCGGGGTGCGCCGCCCAAGTTCGTCTGGGTTCGGCTCGGCAACTGCACGACGGAGGAGATCGCCGCGTTAATCCGCCGCCGCCGAGGCGACATCGTCGAGTTCGACGCGCAGTCCGACGTCTCGGTGCTCGAACTGGGTTGAACCGTCGCGCCGTGCCGGGCGAAGCGCCTGGCGGCCTGGCCCGGCCAGTACTTGCGGACGCTGCGGGCGGCGCCCGGTCGGCATAGAATCGCGATGCGATGGCGCTTGCCCCTGGAGCACGGCTCGGACCCTACGAGATTCTCGCGTTGCTCGGCGCGGGCGGCATGGGCGAAGTGTATCGGGCCCGCGACCCGCGGTTGGGGCGCGACGTGGCGATCAAGGTGGTGTCGGGCGACGGCGCGTCCGACCCGGTGCGGCGGGCGCGCTTCGAGCAGGAGGCGCGGGCCGCTGCCGCCTCGAATCATCCGCACATCCTGGCCGTGCACGACATCGGCACGGCGCAGCTCGCGGGCGGACCGACGCCGTACGTCGTGTCGGAACTGCTGGAGGGCGAGACGCTGCGCGCGCGGCTGACGCGCGGCAAGCTGCCGGTGCGGGTAGCGACCGAACTGGCGGTGCAGATCGCGCGGGCCCTGGCGGCGGCGCACGAGCACGGCATCGTGCACCGCGACATCAAGCCCGAGAACGTGTTCGTGACCAAGGACGGCACGGCGAAGGTGCTCGACTTCGGTCTGGCGAAACTGCGCGACGCAGGCGTGCCGACCGGAGATGGGGACACGACAGCCGAAGCGCACGTGGGCACGGGCCCCGGCGTGGTGCTGGGCACGGTGGGCTACATGGCGCCGGAGCAGGTGCGTGCCGACGAAGTGGATCACCGCGCGGATCTGTTTGCGCTCGGGTGTGTGCTCTACGAACTGCTCGGCGGGCAGCGTGCGTTCCAGGGCGCCTCGGGCGTGGAGACGCTGCACGCGATCCTGCACGCGGAGCCGCCCGATCTCGCCACGCTCGTGCCGGGACTCTCGGGCGGGCTCGAGCGCATCGTGCGGCGGTGCCTGGAGAAGGATCCGCTGCAGCGGTTCCAGTCGGCGCGCGATCTCGCCTTCGCGCTGGAGGCAGTGGGCGACACGAGATCGTCGAGCCCGGAGGTGGCCGCACCGCTGTCGAGGCGCCAACCCGGGCCGGCCTGGCGCGAGCGTGTGGCCTGGGCCGTTGCGCTTACGGCGCTGGCCGTATTGGCCTGGAGAACGCTCAGCCCTTCCATCGCACCTCCCGCGCCGGCGCTGTTCGCGGATGTGCCGCTGCCGCCCGACATCAGTTTCGAAGGCACGCTGGCCCTCTCCCCGGACGGCTCGACCGTGGCGTTCGTGGGCCTTCGGGAATCAGAGGAGATGTTGTGGGTGCGGTCGCTCGACGGTCGAGAGGCTCGCGCGCTCGAGGGCACGCGAGGCGCGGCGATGCCCTTCTGGTCCCCGGATGGCCGTGCGCTGGCGTACTTCGCCAATGGCAAGCTCCGCAGGGTCCCGGCCGCGGGTGGGCCATCAGTGGATGTCTGCGAAGTCGTCGGCCAGGCGCGCGGTGGGACGTGGAGCCGGTCCGGCGCCATCGTCTTTGCCCGGGAGGGAGGCCGTGGACTCGAACGCGTCTCGAGCGACGGGTCGGGCCTGGGATTGGTGACTCAATCCGGATCCGGGGAGCGTCATGAGTTCCCCCGGGCGCTCGACGACGGCGTGCGCCTGGTGTTCACCGTTGTGAGGGGGCCGAGCGCATCGGAGACTCACCTTGCGGGACTCGACGGCCGCGCCTCGCGCCTGCTCGTGCGCGATGCGGGACGAGCGTGGGCGACGGCCAACGAACTGGTCTTTCTACGAGGCAGCACGTTGCTCGCGGTGCCGCTGGCTGCCGACGCGGTCGATGGCAGTCGCGAGCGCGTCATCGTGTCCGACGTCGAGGGCAGATCGCGCCAGCCGTTTGCAGTGGCTGCACACGGAGTCCTGGTGTACGCACGGCGTGTGGCCAACCCTGATGTCACGCGGCTTACGTGGCTCGACCGCGCTGGAAAGACGTTGAGGGTCGTGGGTGAAGCCGGCGTCTGGAGCAACGTCGAGCCGTCTCCCCGAGGCGACCGCGTCGTCTTGACGCGCATCTCCGACCGCGGCGAGCCGGAGCTCTGGCTCCTCGACGTGAGGACGGATCGTTTAACCCTGCTGTCCACCGAACCCGGGCGCGCCGGACGCGCGCTGTGGGCGCCGGATGGGGAACGCGTGCTCTACAGCTTCAATCCGCCGGATGAAGTGGCCCGCTCGCGGCTGTTCGTCAGGCCAGCCGACGGGTCGTCGGAGCCGCGCGTGCTCGTCGAACGAGAGTTCGACGTCTACCCCGATGGCTGGTCGAGCGATGGCCGATATGTCGTGTACGCCAGCCGGAATTCTGCGATCGGCGCCGGAGGGGCCGACCTCTGGAAGCGCGACCTCCACCAGCAGGGTGCGGACGCACCAGTCGTACAGACCAAGTTCGACGAGACGCAGGCCCACCTTTCGCCAGATGGACGTTGGCTTGCCTATGTGTCGAACGAGGCCGGTCGCCTCGACGTCTATGTGGCGACGTTCTCAGGCAGCGCGGGCCGTTGGCAGGTGTCGACCGAGGGCGGCCAGACGCCGCGCTGGCGCCCCGACGGCCGTGAGCTGAACTACCTGACGCTCGATGGCACCATGGTGTCGGTGCCTGTCGATCCAGCGAACACCACGTTTGGCGCGGGTGCGACCGCTCGACTCTTCAATGTGGGCCTCAGAGGCGGCATCCCGCGATACGCGTTCACGGCAGACGGGCAGCAGGTCCTTGCGGCGGTGCCGGTAGCCGATTCCCGCGCGTCGACGCAAATCGGCGTCATCACCAACTGGACGTCGCTGCCCGCGCCGAGGTGACCGGTCCGGCCCATGACTCCGCTGATGTCCTGGAACCGAGGCAGTCCCGGAACCGAGGGTTTCCACCGGACCTCGTTGGACCGGGCCGCCGTTTGTAGGCGCCGCGGCCCTGATACCATCTGCGCCATGCGCGCACGCACCTTCAGCCACGTCGGTATCACCGTCTCCAATTTCAATGCCGCGGTGAAGTTCTACTCGAACCTGTTTGGCTGCCCGCTCGTGGGCGTGGCCGACACACCGCCCGACCGCGTGCGCGGGTTCTTCGGCGTCGACGGCCCAGCACCGGCCTGCAAGATCGGCTGGATTCGCGTGCCGGGCGGGGGCGTGCTCGAGATCTTCGCGTTCGAGCCCGCGCAACCACCCGTCGCCGTCCCCTGGAACCGGATCGGGCTGACGCACTTCTCCTTCAATGTCACGCACTTACAGATGTGGCACGACCGCCTGAAGGCGCAGGGCGTCGACATCGTGACGGCGCCCGAACGGTCGCCGCGTGGCCACTCGTTCTTCTTCATCAGGGACTTCGACGGCAATCTGATCGAGTTGATGGATCTCGGCTTCATGTATCACGTGCTCAACTGGCTAGGGCCCCTCGGCGGCTGGCTGTTCCGTCGCGGGCGGTACCGGCAGTACTACGGCTAACCGCGCCGCCAGTTGAGGTGGCATGTTTCCTGCCTTAGAGAGGTTCGTCGCCGGGTCCTTCGGCCTGGCTTTCGAACGAGGTAGGGCGCATGAACGTGCCGAGAACGCGTGTAAATCCAGGGAATTCGAGCCGGCTACGCCGCCCGCTGGCAGGCTGGCGCCACATTGCAATCCTGACGGGCCTCGTCCAGATTTTGTACGTAGGGCACGGTTTTGCACAGGGCACCGACGCCACGACGGCCGTGCACTTCCTCGAGCAGTCGACCTTCGGCCCCACCGCCCTCGACGTGGCCGCCGTGCAGGGGATGGGACCGCAGGCGTGGCTGACCAACCAGTTTCAGCTGCCCGAAAGCCCGTTGCCCGCTGGGCTCGACAGCAACCAACTGCGCGCCCAGGTCTACCTGAATATGGCCACCGGGCCCGATCAGGTGCGCCAGCGCGCGATGTTTGCGCTGAGCCAGATCATCGTGGTGTCGGCCAACAAGGTCGGCACCGGCGAGCAGCTGACCCCGTGGGTGCAAATGCTGTCGCGCAACGCCTTCGGCAACTACCGCACGTTGCTGCGTGACGTGTCGTTCAGCCCTACCATGGGCAAGTATCTCGACAACGTCTTCAATCGAGCCGCGTCGGCCACGACCTCGCCCAATGAGAACTACGCTCGCGAGCTGCTGCAGCTCTTCTCGGTGGGCGTGTGGCAGCTGAACAACGACGGCACCCAGAAGCTCGACAACGCGGGGCAGCCGATCCCGACCTACAACCAGGCGACCATTGCCGAGTTTGCGCGTGCGCTGACCGGCTGGACGTATCCAACCAAACCGGGGTCGACCCCCTCCAATTCGAATCCCGAGTACTTCGTGGGCGACCTGATCCCGACGCCCACGGCCAGCCGCCATGACTCCGGATCCAAGACGCTGCTGAGCGGCGTGGTCGTGCCTGCGGGCCTGACGGCGGTTCAGGAGATTGAGTGGGTGATCGACAGCGTCTTCAACCACCCGAACCTGCCGCCCTTCGTGGTCACACGGCTGATCCGGTCGATGGTCACGAGCAATCCTTCGCCGGCCTTTGTCAGCCGGATCGTGAACGTGTTCCTGAACAACGGCGCCGGCGTGCGTGGCGACCTGCGCGCGGTCATCCAGGCCATTCTGCTCGACCCCGAGGCGCTCAGCCCCACCCTGGCGATCCACGGACGTCTGAAGGACCCCGTGCTGCACGTGATCGGCTTTGGCCGGGCGCTGGGCGCCACGATCGGCAATCCCGACAGCTTCCAGTTCGTGTTCTCGAATCTCAGCCAGCGCGTGCTGACGCCGCAGACGGTTTTCAGCTTCTACGCCCTGACGTCCACGCTGCCCAATCAGCCGACGATCTTCGGGCCAGAGTTCCAGCTGTATCCGCCCGCGTTGGCGATTCAGCGAGCCAACTTCATCTACGGCATCATCACGGGCCAGTACGGATCCGCGTATGCGATCGACCGCACGCTCTTCAACACGGTCGCGGGGGATTCGGCTGCACTGGTCGACCTGGTGAACCAGCGCCTGATGATGGGCCGCATGTCGAGCCAGCTGCGGTCGTTGCTCATCACGGCCACCAATGCCGTACCCGCGTCGGACCCGAGCCAGCGCGCGATTGGCGCGTTGTATCTGGCGGCGATTTCCAGCGAGTACTCGGTCTACGGCAACGGCTTCAGCGCCGGAGGCGTGATTCCGACCAACGTGCAGCCGCCCACCGGCCTCGTCGTCGAGCGTCAGTACGGGAACATGATGATGCTCAAGTGGAATCCGCCGGCGCTCGGCCCGACGCCGTCGAACTATCTGCTCGAGGGCAGCCTGACGCCGGGCGCCGTGCTGGCCTCGGTGCCGACCGGCAGTGCGGCGACCACCTTCACCTTTCCGGCACCGACCGGCACGTTCTACCTGCGCCTGCGGGCCATGAACGGCGGCGAGTTGAGCCTGCCGGGGAACGAAATCCGGGTCAACGTGAACGTGCCGGTGACGCCGGCACCGCCAACCAATGTACAGGCAGGGGTGAAGGGCCGGACCCTCTTCATGGCGTGGAAGATTTCCTACGCGGGCGGGGAGCCCACCAGCCTGATGCTCGACGCGACCGGAGCCATCACGGCCTCGGTGCCCATGCCGCTCAGCGAGGAGTTCTCCGTAGCCAACCTGCCCGACGGCACCTATACGCTCCGGCTTCGTGGGGTGAACGGCGCGGGTGCCAGCAGCCAGTCGGGGTCGGTGTCGGTGAGTGTGCCGACCACGACGTGCGCCCTGCCGCGCGTGCCCATGAACTACTCGGCGATTCGCTCCGGCAACGCGGTGATCATGGCCTGGGATGCCCCATCTGGCGGCACCCCGGCGACCGGGTATCAGATTCTCGTGTCGGGCACCTACAGCGGCGCGTTCCCGACGCCCGCCCGCGGGTTCGCCGCCGCGGCCCCGCCCGGCACCTACGTCTTGAGCGTGCGAGCGGTCAACGCCTGCGGGTCCGGTCCCGCCACGGCGTTCCAGACCGTCGTGATTCCTTAGCTGTTCGTTTTCCGAGAGACACGCCATGCATACGCATACGCCCGCACGACGCAAGTTCCTGAAGCTGAGCTCGCGCCTCGCGACGCTTGGTCTCACCGGCCTGGGTTTCGGCCCCAGCCGTTCCTGGTTCGTCACCGACGCGTCGGCCGCCCCCGCGGTCACCGACTACAAGGCCCTGGTATGCGTGTTCCTGTTTGGCGGCAACGATGGCAACAACATGGTCGTGCCCATTGACGCGGCGAGGTTCACGGCCTACACCTCCCTGCGCGCCGGAGTGGCGCTGACACCGAGCCGGCTGCTCTCGCCCATCGTGGACCCCTCCGGCAACCAGTACGCGCTCAACAACAACCTCACGGAGTTGAACAGCGGTTTCGGTCTCGGCAAGCTGGCCATCGTGCTCAACACGGGCTCGCTCGAGCGGCCACTGACCCGCGCCGAGTACCAGCAGGGCCTGCTGGCGCCGGCCAATCTGTTCTCGCACTCGGACCAGGCGCTGCAGGCGCAGACGGGTTCGTCGCAGAACCTGACGTCGGGCGGCTGGGGCGGCCGGCTGCTCGATGTGTTCGGGGTGAACGACACGCTCGGCGCCGTGTCGGTCTCGTCGCCCGCAATGTTTCTGCAGAGCGGCGGCGGCGCGCCCAACGTGATTCCTCCGGGCGCGAGCCTGGGACTCTCGGGCATGTCTATCTCTCCGCAGTCGGCGGCCGACGCCCGCAAAGCGGCGGTGTCGGCGATGTTGGCGATGGACGGTGGCAGCGCGCTCCGGGCAGCAGCCAACGACTCGTTTGCCGATGGTTTGCAGCTGGCCGCGACGCTTGCGGGCACGACGACGACCATCAACACGGTGTTTCCCGGCAACAATCTCGGCACCCAACTGCGCGAGGTCGCCAAACTCATCAAGATGCGCTCGCAGATTGGGCCCGGCCGCCAGGTGTTCTTCTGCTCGATGGGCGGCTACGACACGCACACGTCGCAGGATGGCAATCACCCTGGGCTGCTGCGCGAGCTGTCGTCGGCCATGGCGGCCTTCTACCTCGCCACGGAAGAAATCGGCTTGACCAACAACGTGACCGCGTTCACGCAGTCGGACTTCGGTCGCACCCTGCAGCCTAATGGCACGGGCACCGATCATGCGTGGGGCAACCAGCAGTTCGTGCTTGGCGGCGCGGTGCGCGGCGGCATCTACGGACAGCAGCCCGAGTTGGCGCTCGGCGGGCCGGACGACTCGGGGAACCGCGGGGCGTGGATTCCCAAAATCAGCACTTCGCAGTTCGGGGCCACCCTTGGCAAGTGGTTCGGCGCCTCGCCGGGAGAACTGGCCGCCACCTTCCCGACACTCAATAACTTCGCCACCAAAGACGTCGGCTTCATGCTCTAGGACAGCGGCTAGGGACTAGCGGCTAGCGGCTTGTCCCTACGCTGTCCCGCTGCGGCTCGCTCGCTGCTAGAGCCTAGCCGCTAGCCGCTGCGCGACGCGCGTCTTCCTACCGCGTCGCGCCTGTTGCCCAGTCGTAGTGCGCGGCAGCCTGCGCCAGCATGTCGGGCACGTCCTCGGCCAGCAGGTACCGCTCCTGCACCAGGGCCACCGCGGCCAGCGCTACGCGGCCCACATAGTCGTCGCGGCTGGCGTACCGCTCCGCGATCGAACGGCGTGCGTCGCCCGTGCGTTCGCGGTCCGCCCGCGTGCGCGGCAGCGGCAGATACGATCCGATCTCGCTGGCGAGCCGGTCGGGTGCGCCAATCGACGCAAGACGGTAGTTCCATCCGGTGTGCGTCGCCAGCGGCACGGCAATCTGTGGCAGCCGAATGCCACCGCGGCCGTTGCCGGCATCGTCCACGGCCGGCACCCGGCTCACAAACGCCGCTCCGAGCCCAGGCGGCTCCTTGGAGACGATGCCCTTGGCCCATTCGGGGCCGAGGTCCAGGCGGTAGGTCGTCATGGGCGAGTGTGGCAGCGCGAACCCGGGCACGCCTGGCCAGCCGGCCTGCTCGGGCGAGGTCAGCGTGCCGTCGGCTAGCGTCGGGTAGCGACTGGGCGGCGGCAGCGTGCCGTCGTTAATCCAGGCGTCGAGGGCCCGGAAGACCGCGCGAATCACGGGCGTGTAGACGAGCGGGTTCATGTCGGCTCGCCCGACGAAGTCCGCGTCGGCAAACGGCACCGGCGGGAACGCGCCCACGATGTGCGGCGCCGACGCCACCATGTAGATGCGGCTCGTGTCGGGCGGCGGCACGTCGCGGGTGCCGGTCACGTCGGTGTGCACGAGCGAGCCGGCGCGATTGAAGTACTCGGAGTTGGTCAGCAGGTGCACGAACTTCGGGACGGTGTTGGTGCGCCGGGCGCGGGTCAGCAGGCCGTCGGTGGCGCCGGTCACCGGGTCGGTCTGGTCGTCGTCGGTGAAGGGGAACATGTCGACCGGGTACTGGATGTTGAAGTGCTGGAGCTGGTCGCGCGATTGTTGGCCGAAGCGGTGGTTGAAGCTGCCGCGGCCGGCGCCGCCCACCTGATCGAACACGCCGTCAAACACGATGCGGCCGCCTTCGTCTTCGTTGAAGCCTTGATAGACGAAGTGCCGCAAGAACCGCCCCGTCTGCGAGACGCCCCAGCCGATGGCGTGACGGATACCCGGCGAGGGGTTCCCTTGCGCCAGCGTCGCGTGCTTGAAGAAGCTGATGAGATCCCGCGTGCCGGCCAGACCCACGCCGACCACGCGCGGATCGCGCGCGCGGTAGACCACGTCGTAGATGCGCCCGGCCTCGAAGCCGCCATCAAGGGTGACCGTGCCCGGGCCGTTGAACCGCCAGCGGGCACGCGGGATGACCGTGAGGGCGTCGGTAGGCAGCGTGCGCACGTACATGACGTGGCCGGCGCCCTCGGGATCGACCACCGGGTAGGCGTCGTGCCCGCGATCGGCTACCGACGCTACGGTGGCGTTGGGGCCGGGAATGAAGTTGCCCCGCACCAGGCCGGTGATGGTGCGACCCGCGTCGGTGGCCACCGGAATCGCCATGCGCATCCGGCCCGCCGGCACGTCCCACTGCCATCCCATCCACAGCAGCGTGAAGCCCTGCTGCATCAGCGCGCCGTTGCCGAAGTCGGCCGCGCTGGTGGGATCGTCGGCACCGAGTCCGCCCTGGAACACGGGCAGGATGCGCTTGGTGCCGCGGTTGCCGGCCTCATAGAACAGTCGCCCGTTGCCGCGCGTCGGGTCCACCGGCTTGAGCAGGTAGAAGTCGGCGGAGAACTCGACGAGTCCTGCGGCGTTGACGGGCGCGAGTGGCAGATCGACGATGCCGAGGTTGCGCGGCGCCTTCGGATCCAGTGCGAAGTGGACCGTCCCGCTGAGCTTCTCGTACGCTCCCGCGGCCCCGAACGCTTTGCCGTTCTGCACCGCGTCGCGGCGCGTGATCTCGAGGCGCGTCACATCGGCCTCGCTGGGTGCGGCGACGGCCAGGGTTGCGACCACGGCGACGGGCCAGAGCCTGCGGAGCATGAGCATGTGATGATCATCCGGTGACGACCGGCGCAAGCTGGCGCCGGACGCCGATTAGCATATGCCCAAGATGCGGGAGAGTAGCGTGATTCGCGTGACGCTCGTGGCCGGTACGCTCGCGGCGCTCGTGGGGTGTGGCGCCGAGCCGCCCGCGGCCGTGCCACGAATGGTGGACGAGCGGCGCGTGGCCATGGGCTCGGACCTGTACCTCACGGCCTGGACCGCCGATGCGCCGGCGGCCCGCGCGGCTTTTGCCGCCGTGGGAGCGGAGTTCGAACGGCTCGAGGCGCTGCTGAGCGTGTGGCGCGAGGGCAGCGACGTGACGCGCATGAACCAGGCGGCGGGCGTGGCCGCGGTGCCGGTGCACGCGGACACGCGCCGGGTGCTGCGTGCTGCCGCCCAGGTGAGCGCCTGGACCGAGGGGAAGTTCGACATCACGTTTGGCGCGCTGGCCGAGGTGTGGAAGTTCGACCACGACATGGACAACCGCGTGCCGACGGCGGCCGAGGTCGCGGCGCGCTTGCCGCGCGTGGACTACCGCGCGGTGGTCGTTGACGACGGCTCGGGCACGGCCTTCGTAACGCGGTCCGGCGTGCGCGTGCACCTGGGCGGCATCGGCAAGGGCTACGCGGTGGGCCGGGGGGTGGCGATCCTCCGGGCGGCGGGCCTCCGCGACTTCATGGTGCAGGCCGGCGGCGACCTCTACGCGGCTGGTTCCGCCGGCGACACGAGCGGCCCCACGCCGTGGCGGCTGGGCATCCAGGACCCGCGAGGGCCTGGCGGCGAGCCCTTTGCCTCAGTGGAGGTGGAGGACGGGACCGTCAGCACGTCTGGGGACTACGAGCGGTTCTTCGTGCAGGACGGCGTGCGCTACCACCACATCCTGGACCCCGCGACGGGCCAGCCCGCGCGTGGCTGCCGCAGCGTGACGATCGTCGCGCGAGACGCCACCCTGGCCGATGGGCTGTCGACGGGCGTCTTCATCCTCGGGCCCGAGCGCGGCATGGCGCTCGTCGAGGCGTTGCCTGACGTGGAAGCCGTCATCGTCACCGCCGACAATCAGGTGCGCATCTCGAGCGGTCTTACCGGCCGCGTGACCATTCACCACCCACCGACGCCGTAGCGAGCGACGCGCCTGCGGCGCGTGGCCGCGGGCAGACGCGGTGGGGGTCCTCGCGGCTCACACGTCGCCCCGCCGGCCAACCCGCACCTTGCGCTGACTTGTTCGACATACGAACGACGCCCGCTAGTCGCCTCTCGTCCGCGTCACTCGGACTCCCGGTGCGGATGGCGGGTCAGAAAGCGCAGCGGCGCGGGCTCCGATTTCGCCTCGACGACCCCCACCGCATCAACCCGCGGCCTGTGTCACAGCGGGAGTGGGGCGACACGGACTGGCGCGTGGGGCGGGGCGGCGTCTCCGTGAGGCGAACTCTGAGCGCCGGCTGCTCGGGCGGTCCTCCGTGGTCTCGGGTGCTGTTCCGCTCTGCGGCAGGACGTCCCGACAGGCCGGACCGAAGTTTCCACCCCCCCGCGCCGAGCCCGCGCGGCGGGGACCCCGGTTGAGCCGAGGGGAGATGCCGCGTCGCCCCTCGCGCCGGAGCTCGCGGTGGGCGTGGGCGTCGGCGCGCGCCGCGGCGGGATCTGCCGCCGACGGGGCGCGGCATCGCCTTCCGGCTCACCTTCGCTCCGCGATGCCGGGCTGACGTGACACAAGCTGCCAAGGGCTCCGCCTAGCTGGGTGACCGGCAACGCTCGCGGGGCTCAGAGTTCGCCGTCAGGAGATGCCGCGCCCCCTCGACTGCCGCGTTCGCCGCCGTCGGGTCGCCGGCACATGGCGTCTCGACGGCCTCGGTCCGCGCGCGCGTGGGGCGGCGTGGTGTCTCCGTGAGGCGAACTCTGAGCCCCGGCTGCTCTGGCGGTCCTCCGTGGTCTCGGGGGCATGTCGACCCGGCGGCAGGACGTCCCGCCAAGCCGGAGCGAAGGTGAGCCTCAGGGAGATGCCGCGTCGCTCCACGCGCCGGAGCTCGGTGGGCGTGGGCGTCGGCGCGCGCGCCGCGGCGGGATCCCGACGCTAGCCGCGGACCGGGGTGAGCGGAATGATGCCGGCCTTGCGCTTCTTGTAGTCGAGGATGCGCCAGTGAGGACACTTCGCTTCGTCGGCGTAAACGCGCTCGCAGTCGTCGCATCGCACGCACTCGGTGACCAGGATCTTCGGGCCCTGGATGGCGCCCCATTCACAGGTCTTCTCGCAGATTTTGCACGTGCTGCATTCCGACCAGCGCTTGATCTTGAAGACGGTGAGGAGCGAGACGAGGCCCAGCGTGGCGCCTACCGGACACAGGAAGCGGCAGTAGAGATTGCGCACGAAGACCGTGGCCACGAGCAGCACGCTCAGCCCGGCCCACAGGGCCGCCGACTCCGAGAGGCCGAACATCCAGAAGGGCTCGACGTAGCGGTAGACCATCGTGTTGTGCGTCACGAGGTAGTAGGCAAGGACGCTGCCAAGCAGGCCGAACTTGATCCAACTGGCGCGCTGCTCGATGGCTTTCGGCACCTCGACGCGCCACGACGACGGCAGGACCGCGTCCATCAACTGCGTGAACGCACCATACGCGCACACGCGTCCGCAGTAGAAGCGGCCCCAGAGCACGGTCGAGGCCACGGTGACGCCGAAGAAGAGGTACCACGCGAGGTTGTGCTTGAAGATCGGCCAACTGTTGTCGAGCACGCTGAAGATGTTGGTGATCGATATCAAGTAGCTCTTCGCCAGGCCCATGTAGGCCACCGACGCCACGAGCGCGACGTACTTCAGTGCCACGCTCTTCCGGTGGAAGCTCACGTACGCCAGCAGCAGGAACGCCGCCAGCATGGCAAGATCTACGCCCTGCGCCGACAGCAGGTCGCCCCAGGTTTCGACGGCTTCTTCTTCGAAGCCCCAGGCGTCGGCCGGCTGCATCACGGCTTGACGTCAGCGGGATTCAGGAACGTCTTGGCCATGATGCGCGAGCTGTCGCGAATGGCGCGCGTTGCGCTGGCAATCGAGATCGATGCGCGCGACACCGCTTGCACGTCCACGCCAACCTTGAAGGGCGCGCGGACGCTCATGCCGACAAACTGCGCGGCGAATTCGGCCGGTTGCACCGAGAAGTAGCCGTAGGGCTCCGAGTCGTAGTCGACGACGATCCCGGAGATCTTGCCGGTGAGGTCCAGGCCGACCAGCACGTGGATCGGGCCGTGGTAGCCGTACTCGTTGGGCACGAGGTCGGTCGTCCAGAAGGCATACCCGAGCAACGGCGGATTCGGTGTCGTCTTGGGGTCGGCGCCGTAGGCCTTGAAGTGCACGGGCGTGCCACCGAGGGCAGAAAACGCCGCAGCTTTCGGAAAAAGGGCCCGCAGATGCGCGTCGGGCTTGGGGTTCGTGAAAATCCGGTCGGCCGCGACCGCGACCGCGACCAGGGCCGCAAGCATGCTGGCGACCGCGCCAATCCACCGTGTCCACTTCGCCACGCGCCGACTCCTTCGCAGGCGGCGAAGCCTCGCCGCGGGACCACCAGCATACGTCAGGGCGCTCGTTTCGAGCATCTGCCCGGCGTTGGCTCGACAGATGCGCTATACTGAGCCTCTCGGTTCTTTGCGCGCGCTGGCTGCCGCGGTTGCGCTTCTACCCAAAGCAACGAGTCTTTACCTGAATGACGTGGGCCTCTGTCTGCGCCAACTGGTTCCGCGGCCTTTGGAGCGTGAGTCGTGACTGAGCGTCCAGGCCATATGTCGGCGTTTGAATTCGTCGTCGTCTGCGCCTTGCGCACGGAGCAGCTCATCAAGGGCAGCACGCCCCGTGTGCCGGCCGGGCATCGCCATACCACCACGGCTCGCGAAGAAGTCGCGACCGGGCTGGTGGTGCGGGAGACCGCGCCCCCGAACGACAAGCCCCTGCCGTAAGCGCAGGCGCTTCGTAACTACCTTTCGACCTCGGGCGGCACACGACGCTCCAGGCAATTTTCAGGAGTGTTGTTGAATGCCGTTTACCGCACTGGGGCTGTCGCCCCGAACGACGGGCCCGCTTGCGCGCCTGGGCTATGAGACGCCCACGGACGTGCAGTCCCAGACGATTCCCGTTGCCCTCCAGGGCAAGGACGTACTCGCCCGCGCTCAAACTGGCACCGGCAAGACCGCTGCGTTCGGCCTGCCCATGATCGAGCGCCTCGCGGCGGCCGACCACGGGCAGGGTCCCAAGCCCCGCGGCCTCGTGCTCGTGCCCACCCGCGAACTGGCCTTACAGGTGCAGGAATCCCTGCGTGGCTTCGCCCAGGCGACTCGCCTGCGCACCATGACCATGGTGGGCGGGGAGCCGATCATGCCGCAGGTGCGAGTGCTGCGGCGCGGCATCGACATCGTGGTGGCCACCCCTGGCCGTCTCATCGATCATCTCGATCGCCGCACCATCGACCTCACGGCCGTGGAAATCGTGGTGCTCGACGAAGCCGACCGGATGCTCGACATGGGCTTCCTGCCGCCGCTCAAGCGGATCATGACCACCGTGCCGAAGACCCGGCAGACGCTGCTGCTCTCGGCCACGCTCTCCAAAGAGATCGTCGCGATTTCAAGGACGTTCTCGCTCGACCCGGTGCGCATCGACGTTGCGCCCGAACACGTCGTGGCCTCCACCGTCGTGCACCGCGTGTATGCGGTGCCGCAGGAGCAGAAGCGCGACTTGCTTGCGCACGTGCTCACGACGGGCCCGCTGCGTCAGACGCTCGTGTTCTGCCGCACCAAACACGGCTCCGACCGCGTCGGCCGCTTCCTTGAAGGCGCCGGCCTTCGCACGGCCGTCATCCACGGCGACAAGACGCAGGGGGCCCGCAAGCGAGCCCTCAGCGACTTCAAGGCGGGGCACGTCTCGGTGCTTGTCGCCACCGACGTGGCGGCGCGCGGTCTCGATATCGAGAAGTTACCGCTCGTCGTCAACTTCGATCTGCCGCTCGTGGCCCAGGACTACATCCACCGCATCGGCCGCACCGGTCGCGCGGGCCTGGCCGGCGAAGCCATCTCGCTGGCGTCGAATGCCGAGCGCGACCTGCTGCACGACATTCAGAAATTGCTGCCGGCCGCGATCGAGCGCGCAACGATGCCCGGGTTCACGGTGCGACCACAGCCGGTTCGCGCCGAGGGCGCCGCGGCGCCTCGTGCCTTCGACGGTCCGCGGGCGCCGAAGGGCCCTGGCGGCCATCGCGGGGCTCCGGCCCGCTTCGGCGGGCGTCCGGGCGCGGCCAAGCCGCACCGCAAGGGTCCGCACCGCCCCGACGGCGCATCGCGCGCCGAAAGCTGGCGCTAGACTACACGCCCGCCCTCAACCGCAGCGCCGGACCTCCGGCGCTGCCACGACTCAACTCGCCCGGCGGTGGTACCCTGCACGGGATGCGCCTGCTGCGACGACTTCGCCCCGAAGAAGGCCTGCTCGTGCTGGGCTTTGTCGTGTCGGCCATCGTCACCGTCTACGCCAACGTCGACCTGGCCACACACGGCATCAGCTCGCGCCGCATCGAGGGCGGGTTGGTGCGCCTGGCGGTGGTGCCATTGTTGGCCGTCGCGGTGCTGTGGATTCAGCGGTACCTGCACCGCGCGTCGGCCGGGTCGCGCGCGCGCGGCGCAGCCGAGTTCGCGCGCATGGCACTGCCGTTTGTGATGTGCATTGCGGTCTACACGAACCTGCACGACACCGTGCGCTTCGTGAACCCCCACGACATTCATTCGCATCTTGCGGCGGCGGAGCAATGGCTGTTTGGCGGGCAGCCGGTGGTGTGGGCCGAGCAGTACATCACGCGCGGCCGCACGGAGTTCTTCAATCTGTTCTACGCGAACTTCTACGTGGTGGCGCCGTCGGTCGTGATGCTGCTCTGGTTCACCGGACGGCGCCCGCAGGCCCGGCACGTCTTGCTGGGCACCATCATCTGCTTCTACTCGGGCTATGTGCTCTACGTGATGTTCCCGGCCGCACCGCCGCGCCTGTACTTCGAGTCGCTCGGGTTGTTCTCGGTCACGCTCCGGGGCGGACCGATTACCGACTTCCAGCAGGCGCTCATCGAGATGGTGCCCAACCACGCGGCTCGCGCAGCCTTTCCGAGCCTGCATGCGGCCGTGAGTTGCTTGAGCCTGGTCTATGCGTGGCGCCACCTCCGCTGGTTCTTTCCCATTCTGCTGGCGTTCGTGGTCCCGCTGCTCGTATCGACGGTGTACCTGCGGCACCACTGGGTCGTGGACCTGCTGGCGGGAGCGGCCCTGGTGCCCTGGGTGCTCTGGGTCACGCCGCGGTTCGAGCGCTGGTGGGGCGTCGGCGATGTGCCCGTCGACGCGGTCTGAGCGTGCGCGCGCCTGCCAACATAAGCGTCCGGCTGACCGTGTACCATGGGGCGCGGCCTCGGGGCCGCCTACTTGGGGTGAACGATGAGACTGCGACTGCTGTGCTCGAGCCTTGTGATGGCCGCATTGACCTCGGCAACCCACGCGCAACCGGCGGCCGACCTGGCCGCGTTCGAAGCCGAGACGCTCAAGCACTTCCAGGCTCTGCTGCAGCTCGATACCAGCAGCCCTCCGGGGAACGAAGTTCGCGCGGTCGAGTACCTGAAGGAGGTGCTCGACGCCGAAGGCATTCCGTATCAGGTGTTTGCCAAGGACCCGTCGCGCCCGAACCTCGTGGTGCGCATCACGGGGAACGGCAAGAAGAAGCCGGTGCTGGTACTCGGTCACACCGACGTCGTCACGGTCGATCCGAAGAAGTGGACGTTCCCGCCCTTTGGAGGCGTGGTCGACGGGGGCTACGTCTACGGCCGCGGCACGGTGGACGACAAGGACAACCTGGTCGCCGGCCTGATGCTGATCCTGCAGTTGCACCGCGCCAAGACGTCGCTCGACCGCGACGTGATCCTGCTGGCCGAGTCGGGCGAGGAAGGCGCCCCCGACGTGGGCGCGCAGTTCATGGCCGACAGCCACTTCGACGCCATCGACGCCGAGTTCTGCCTGGCCGAGGGCGGCGGGGTGGTGCGGCGTGGCGGCAAGGTCGTGCAGGCCAACATCGGCACGACCGAGAAGGAGCCGCGGCCGATCGAGCTCATCGTGACGGGACCGGCCGGCCACGGCTCGGTGCCGAACCAGAACAGCGCCGTGCTCGGCGTGGCGGCCGCGGTGGGGAAGATTGGCGCCTGGAGACCGCCGCTGCGTCTCAATGAGACGACCGCCGCGTACTTCAAGAAGCTCACGACAATTTCCGAGCCGGCCGTGGCGCAGCGGTATCGCGCACTGCTCAACCCCGATCCGAAGGTGCACGGGCCGGCCGAGGACTGGCTGCTCGTGAACGAGCCTCAGCACTGGTCGATGACGCACACCTCGCTCGTGCCGACGATTCTGTCGACCGGCTTCCGCTACAACGTGATCCCATCGGAAGCCAAAGCGACACTCGACGTGCGCCTGCATCCAGACGAGGACCAAGAGAAATTCCTCGACCAGGTGCGCAAGGTGGTGAACGACCCGAAGGTGGAAGTGCGCTGGGCGCGCGACCGGTACCGGCCCGCCGGCGGCTCGCGCCTCAACACCGAGGCCTTTGCCGCGATCGAGGCCCAGATCACGAAGCACTACGACACGGTGACGCTGCCCACAATGGGGACGGGCGCGACCGACATGTCGAACATTCGCGCGAAGGGCCCGCAGTGCTACGGCATCGGCCCGGCGACTGATTCTGAGGACGGTCAGAAAGGCTTCGGCGCGCACAGCGATCAGGAGCGGATCCTGATCTCGGAGCTGCACCGGTTCGTGCGCTTCCAGCGCGACGTGGTCATGGAGCTCGCGCGGGCGAGGTAGCAGGGACTACGGACTAGGGACTAGGGACTAGGCCGCGAAGGAGACACATGCACGCTGTCACGCTGTCACGCTGCCGAATCCCCAGTCCCCGGTCCCTGGTCCCCTCACTCTGCCTTCTGCTGGCGGGGTGTTCCTCGTCTCCGCCAGCGCCCGCGGCGCCCACCTACGATCTGGTCATCGCGAACGGCCGCGTGATGGATCCGGAGTCGGCCCTCGATGGCGTGCGTCACGTGGGCATTCAGGGCGGCCGCATCGCAACGATCTCCGAGACGCCGCTCCAGGGCACGAGGGTCGTGGATGCCGCGAACCATGTCGTGGCGCCGGGCTTCATCGACCTGCACGAGCACGGCCAGCAGGAAGAGTCCTACGCGATGATGGTGCGCGACGGCGTGACGTCAGCCTTCGAGCTCGAAGTGGGCACGGGCGACGTCGCAGCCTGGTACGACGCGCGCAAGGCTGGTCAGATCGTGAACTACGGCGTGTCGGTGGGCCACATCCCCGCGCGCATGAAGGTCCTGGGCGACCCGGGCACGGGCCTGCTGCCGGCCGGAATCGGGGGCAGCGGCACCGCTACCGAGGCCCAGATGGCCGAGATGGAGTCCATCTTGAAGCAGGGGCTCGCCCAGGGCGCCGTGGCCGTCGGCTTCGGCAGTGCCTACACGCCCGGCGCGCCCATGGCCGAATTCGAGCGGATGTTCCGGGTGGCCGCCGCCGGGAACGCCTCGGCGCACATCCACATGCGCGGTGACATCACCGGCTTGAAGGAGACCATCGCCGCCGCGAAGTCGGCGGGGGTGGCGCTTCATCTGGTGCACGTGAACTCAGTGGCCGGCGACCAGCTCGAAGAGTTTCTCGCCGCGATTCAGGCCGCACGCGATGCGGGCCAGGACGTGACGACCGAGGCGTATCCGTACGGCGCAGGCATGACCGAGATCCAGTCGGCGCTCTTTGACGACTGGAAGACGTGGCCCGACGAGAAATTCCAGCTGCATCAGCTCGTGCGCACGGGCGAGCGCCTCACGCGCGTCAGCTTCGCCAAGGCGCGCGCCGAAGGCGGCACGATCATCATCCACGGGCGATCCGAGGCGCAGACCCGCGCCGCCATTGCGAGCCCGCTCGCGATGATTGCCAGTGACGGCTTCATCGAGAACGGCCGCGGCCATCCGCGCACGTCGGGCTCGTACGCCAGAGTACTCGGCAAGTACGTCCGTGACGAGCGCGCGTTGAGCCTGATGGACGCCCTCGCGCGGATGACGTTGAGGCCCGCGCAGCGCTTGGAGCGACGCACGCCCGCGATGTCTGCCAAGGGACGCGTGAAAGTCGGGGCCGACGCAGACTTCGCGATCTTCAATCCCCAAACGGTGATCGATCGAGCGACGTACGAGGATGCCTCCATTCCGTCTGCCGGAATTCCGTACGTGATTGTGGGCGGCGTGCTCGTTGTGGACCAAGGGCGCATCACCAACGCGCGTCCAGGCCGAGGGATTCGCGCGCCCGTGATGTAAACTAGCCGCGCGAATTCTAGATGGCGAGGCTCCCTTCGTGTCTGAGTCCCCGGTGTACGTGCCCCCGTTCGTTCGTGTGTCAAGAGACCTTGGCGTGCCCTTGAGTGCCGCCCGCTCGACCGACGATCTCGATGACGACGTTGCCGACGACGCCGACGGCGATGCCAACGCCGACGGCGACGAGTTCGGCGATCCGCCGTCTGCGCGCGCGACCGTGCGCGAGGGCCTGCCGCCGTCCTATCGGATGCGGCATGAGCCGCACTATGTGGAAGCCCTGGTCGGTCGCTCCGCGTCGGCGCCAGCGTCGGCCGCGGCGGTCGAGGCGCCTGCGGTGACGGCAGAGCCCGCGCTAGCGGCGTTGCCGTCCGACGGCACGGCGGCGCTCGCGCCGCTGTCGCTGGTCGCAGCGGCTGTGTCGATGGCCGACGCCTTCGACGCCATTCAGGCGGCGCTGCGGGACGTGCCGCTGCGAGGCCGTCCGCTGCGCGACCGGGTCGCGATCGAGCTGGCGCGCGCCGAAGCGACGCGCGGCCGGTGGCTGGCCGACGCCGCGGTCGTCATGCAGACCGATCCGATGCCGGCGCTCGACGAGGTGGATCTGGTTGGCGTGCTGCGCTCGGTGGTCGAGGCGCTCGCGCCCGAGAGCCGGTTGAGCGGCGGCGCCGCCGCCATTCCCGAACCAGAGGGCGTCTGTCCGGTCTTTGGCGACGAGCGCCTGTTGACGACCGCCGTGGGGGCCTCGCTGGCAGCTATGCGGGATGTCATCGAAGGCCGGGGCGATGCGCGCAAGGTCGTCGTCACGCTGACGCCGCGTCACGACACCGCCGCCCGGACCCTCGAGATTGCCCAGTCGGCAGTGCGCCTGCCAGCCTCGTCCTACGCGCGCTTCTTCGACGCCGATTGGCGCGAGCATCCGGCTGGTGCCTCCGGCGCACTGCTGCTCGCGGCGGCGCGGCGGATCGCGATCGCCCACGGCGGCGCGCTCGACATCGGCCCGCTCGACGGCGGCGGATGCCGCCTGCTGCTCAGCGTGCCAGCGGCCGACTAGCCCGGCACGTGTCGCGGCGGCGTGCCGGCTCGACTCACCTGGGCGAATATGGCAGACTCGCATGACCCTGCGGCCATGCGATTTCTGCAACCCAGTGACCGCAAGTCGACTTTCATCGCCGGCGTGCCGTCAGAGTCGTGGCACTTCACGGTGGCGACCAGCGATCCCTGTTTCTCCGGCCACTTCGAAGACGACCCAGTGCTACCGGGCGTCGCTCATATCGCCGTCGCCATGGAGGCATGCACTTTGCTGAATCCCGGTCTGCCGGCGCTCGTCGGTGTGGAAGACCTGCGGTTCATGCGACCGCTGCTGCCCGGTGACGAGTGCCATGTGGCGATCACCACAGGGGGCGAGTCCTCGTCACGGCGGTTCGAGATCCTGTGCCAGGGCGACGCCGCCAGTCGCGGCGTCCTGGTGTTTGCGGGCCCGTGGACGGACCGGTGAGCCGCGTGCCCGTGCCGCTGCGGGAGCTCCTGCCTCACACCGGCACGGCGCGACTCCTGACGGCGGTGGTGCGCTGCGACGAGACTTCGGTGACGGCCGTCGGCGAGATCCTGGCCGCCCACCCGCTTGTCCGCCATGGCCAGGCGCCGGCCTTCCTGGCGATCGAACTCGGCGCTCAGGCCGCGGCCGCGATGGAGACGATGACACGGCGCGCTGAAGACCCGTCCGGCCCGGCGCGCGGCCGGCTGGTGCGAGTCCGCGCCGCGCGGTTCGTATCTGACACATTGCCGGTGAACACGCCGCTCGACGTGACGGCGCACGTGATGGCGATGGCCTCGCCCCTGGCGGTCTACCGGATCCGGGTGTGCCTCGACGGCGTGGAGCGCGTCACCGCCACGCTGAGCACCTACGCCGCCGGGCCGCCGGTCGCGTCGTGATGTCCGATCAGGCGACCCCTGTCTTCGCCGTTCACGAGGTGTCGCGGACGTACGCCCAGGGGCGGGTCCACGTGCCGGCGCTGGTCGGCGTCAACCTCGCTGTGGCCGCTGGTGAGTTTGTCGTGCTCGCGGGTCCGTCGGGCAGCGGCAAGTCGACCTTGCTGCATCTCATGGCCGGCCTCGACCAGCCGGATCACGGACAGGTCGTGTTTGCCGGCACGGACCTGGCCGCGCTCTCCGAGGACGAGCGCAGTGCCATCCGCAGGCTCAAACTTGGCGTCGTGTTCCAGGCGTTCAACCTGGTGCCGGTATTGACCGCCTACGAGAATGTCGAGTACGGCTTGTGGTTGAGCGGCGCCCCACGCACCACCCGGCGGGCGCGCGTGGATCGCGCGCTCGCGGCGGTCGGCCTGAGCCATCGCTCGGCACACCGGCCCGATCATCTGTCGGGCGGCGAACGGCAGCGGGTCGCCATCGCCCGGGCCCTGGTCAACGACCCCGTCGTCATCCTGGCCGACGAGCCCACGGCGAGTCTCGACTCGGTCACCGGTCTGCAGATCGTGCAGCTCCTCTTCGATCTGAACCGCGGCCTGGGCACGACGTTCGTGCTGGCGACGCACGACCACGCCGTGATGGCGCGGGCGCCGAGAGTGGTCACTCTGGCCGACGGCCGGATCGTGTCCGACCGCCGGGCCGAGGCGCCGTGATGCTGCCGCTCATCGCCTTGCGCAATCTCGCTCGCAATCGCCGCCGCACCCTGCTGGCCGTACTGGTCGTGGCCGCCGGCAGCGCCGGCCTGCTCGTGACGGCGGGGTTTGTGCGCTATTCGTTCGACGGGCTGAGCGAGGCCATTATCCACGGAGGCCTGGGGCACATCGAAGTCATCCCAGCGGCGGACCTGGCCGAGTCGGTGTTGCCCGGCGAGCGGGCCGGCCGTCCACCGGGCATGAACCAGTGGGCCGACGTGCGCGCGGCGATCGAAACGCAGCCGCAGGTGCGCGCCGCGGGCGCGGTCATCCAGTTTGCCGGCGTGGCAACCCACGACGACCGCACGGCCTCGTTTGTGGGCGCGGGCAACGAGCCCGAGCGGATGCGCGAGATGGATATCGAGACGCGGCTCCGCGCGGGCTCGGGCCTGCCCGACGCCCCTCCGGCGCAGGGCGCCGACGCTGCCATCGTCGGGGTCGGCCTGGCGCGCGCGCTCGGCGTGAGTCCGGGCGACACGATGACCGTGATCGTCTCGACCGTGGACGGCTCGCTCAACGCCGTCGACGTCAGGGTGACCGGCCTCTTCTCGACAGGCCTCCAGGAACTGGACGCGCGCATGCTGCAAGTGCATCTGCGCACCGCGCAGCGCGTGCTGGGTACGCCCCTCGTCACCTCGCTCGTCGTCGGGCTGACCGACGACGCGCAGGCGGGACGCGTCGAGGCCGCCCTTCAGACCGCGCTGAGCGGACGCGGCCAGCCGCTCACGGTGCTCGGTTGGGAAGTGCGCGCGCCGTTCTACCAGCAGGTGCGCGGACTCTATCTCGGAATCTTCGTGTTCCTCGGTACGATCGTGGCGCTGCTGGTCGTGCTCTCGGCCGCCAACACCCTGCTCATGTCGATGCTCGAGCGCACCCGGGAGTTCGGCACCTTGCTCGCGATCGGTACGACTCGGCGTCAACTGGCGGCGCTCATGATGCTCGAGGCGAACTGGCTTGCGCTCGGCGGCGGCGCCGTGGGCTGCGCGATCGCTGTGGCTGTGTCGGCGGGCCTCGATCTGCTCGGCATCAAGATGCCGCCGCCGCCAGGAGCCGTCGATCCGGTCGACCTGGCATTGATGATGCTACCGGGCGATTTCCTGTGGGCCATGGTCGTCATGGCGATGATTCTGTCGGTCGCGGCGGTGCCCGCCATCCTTCGACTGGTCAGGCTGCGCATCGTGGATGCCCTTGGTCATGTCTGAGCGCGCCATCGACCACCGGCACCGTCTCGGGCCCGCCCCATGTTGAAGTGGCTGTTCCTGGCGCTGGCGGCCGCGCTCCAGTGGCGTGTGGCGAGTTCCACCGCGCTACATGACCAGCGGCTCCGCGACAGCGACGTCGGGGCGCGCGCGCCCGAGGCCTTCGTGGCGCGCCTGGTGCTGACCAACCGGCGCGACCGCAAACCGCACGAGATCGAGGTGTGGCGCACCGGCACCGACCGGCTGCTGGTCCGGTTCCTCGATGCCAGCGAGCGCGGCCGGTATCTGCTGCGGCGCGGACCGGACATGTGGCTGTTGACGCCGGATGCCAGGCAGCCCGTGAAGTTGAATCTGGCCTACCGGGTCTATAGCGGCGTCAATCTCGATGAAATCCTCGGCGTGCGGCTGCAGCGCGACTATCGCCTCGAGGCCGTCGAGGAAGGACAGACCGACGACGGCCAGCCGCTGACGGCGTTCGAGCTGCGGGCAACGGGCGCCGCGATCTTCCCGTCGCTCCGCCACGTGGTGCGCAACCGTGACGCCCGGCCGGTAAGCACCGAGTACCGCCTCAGCAGCGGCAAGGCCGCGAGCGTGATCGAGTACGCCGAGTGGGCCCTGCTGCCGGTGCTGCACGCGCGCCGCTTCACCGTGCGTGACGAGCTCCGCAAGGGCGCCGTCGCCGACGTCGAGATCGTGAGCCTGCAGGCGAGGCCAGTGCCCGACGATCTCTTCGACCTGGCCAACCCCGCGGCGCGGCGGCGCCTGGAAGCGGCGCCACCCGCCGCCCGCTGATCGCCGATCGGCTTACGCGTCCCAGAGGCGGCGGAAGCAGAACCACTGGTGCGGTTGCTGCCGGATCGCCCATTCGATCTCCGCGCCGATCTGGGTGACCGCCGCCAGCACATCGCGGTCGCGGTCGTCGGTCCGGCTCACGGCGATCGGCGGCCGCACCACTGCGCGGAGGCCAAAGTCGTCGTCGAGGAAACTGAAGATCGGCACGAGCGGCACGTCGGCGGCCCGCGCCAGGATGGCCGGTCCCACCGGCAGCGGCATCGGCCGGCCGAACATCGGCACGGTCACGTTGCGCCCGCTGGCGCGTGGCCGATCGCCCTGCAGGGCCACGATCTCTCCGGCGCGCAGCGCCTCGACGAGCTCGAGCACGAGCCTGGGATCTTCGCCGGCGAAGTGCGCCACGTAGTTGTCGCCGGCCTTGCTCAGGAGGCGGCGCACGAACGCCTGTGCCCGCGGATCGATCTCGGCCTCGCGCACCACGTGGATGCGACGGCTCACGCCCGAGACCCCCTCGAGGGTCGCGCTCTCCCAGGGACCGATGTGCGCCGTTACCAGCACCGCACCGCGATGGGCGTCGCGGACGCGCAGCCAGTGGTCCAGGCCCTCGACCCGCGAGGGGCCGCGCGGCGTGCCGGCGAGCCTCGCGTAGCGCTCCGATAGGCAGCGCGCGAATTCCTTCATCGTGGTGAACGCGCGCCGCAGCCGCGCCAACCCGGTGGTGGGACCGAGCACCGGATCCAGATTGGCGGCGATGGCGCGACGGATCCGGCCGAGCACCACGAAGAAGAATGCACTGAACACCAGAATCCCGCCGCGATGCGTCCACAGCGGCAGGTGCGATACGCACCAGTGGGGGAACTGGTACCAGAACACGCCGGTGACGTGAAAGCGCCCCAAGAGGCGTTGCGACAGGCCGACCACGGGGGCGTGGGGCGCGGCGAGGCGACTGGACGTGGCCATTTCAGGCCGAGCTTCCCGCGTCGACCACCAGGCACTGCCCGGTGATGGCGGCTGACCGTTCAGAGAGCAGAAACGACACCGCGTGGGCGACATCGAGGGGCGAGGTGCCGGCCGGCAGGCACTCGTGGCCGCGCAGCCGCTGCACGTCCTGCGGGGCCAGGCCCGCGGTCATGTCCGTGGCCACGAAGCCCGGCAGTACGGCATTAATCCGGATGTTCCGTCGTCCCACCTCGCGCGCCAGCGTGCGGGACAGGCCGATCAGCGCCGACTTGGAGGCCGCGTAGGCCGCTTGCCCCGGGGTGCCAGCCACGGCCGCCAGCGACGACATCAGCACGATGGCGCCGTGCCGGCGATGCACCATGGGCGCCAGTACGGCACGGCAGGTCCGGAAGGCGCCGCCCAGGTTCACGTCGATCGTCTGGTCCCAGTCGCGATCGGCGGTCATCGCCGCCAGCGCGTTGAAGGTCATGCCGGCGTTGCAGACCAGGCCGTCGATCGGGCCCATTGTGGCCTCGACGTGCCGGACCACGGCGTCTGGGGCGTTGCGATCGACGAGATCCAGGGCCAGCCCGTGGGCCCGCCCGCCGCCTTCCTCTTCTACGAGCCGGGCCGCGGCCACGTCCGCGCGGTAGGTGAACACCACCCGGCGGCCTTCGGACACGAGCAGCCGGACGATCGCGCTGCCGATGCCGCGCGAGCCGCCGGTCACGAGGGTGACGGCCGCGGTCATCGCCGTCTCTCGGTGCGGGCCCGCACCACCGCGGCGGCAATCCGCAGGCTGTCTACCAGGGGACGAAAGTGGCTCGACGCCCGTCCATCCGCCACGGCAAGACGCACCGGGGTGGTCCTCACCCGCAGGCCGAGCCGCACGGCCCGCACGACCACCGCACTTTCGGCTTCGAAGCGCGACTCCGGAAAGCCGGTGCGATCAACCAGCCCCTTCGTGTAGAGCCGGAAGCCGGTTTGCACGTCCGAGATGTAGCGCCCGGCCGCAATCGAGATGGCCTGTGACGAAAGACGGTTGGCGGTGCGGCGCACCGGGCTCATCTCGGCGAACAGATGATCGCGGGTGCCCAGCACCAGATCGGCGTCGTGCGCGGCGGCGAGCAGACGGGGAATCTCTTCCGGCACATGCTGACCATCGGCGTCGACCGTGACGACGGCCGCAAAGCCACGCGCGAACAGGATCGCGAACGCTTCCCTGAGGGCATTGCCCTTGCCGTGATTCTCGCTCAGGCGATGCACCTGCGCGCCGGCCGCCCGCGCGGCCTCGGCGGTGCCGTCGCTCGAGCCGTCGTCGATGACGAGTACATCCTGCACCAGGGCCAGGGTGCGCGCCACCACGGCTCCGACCGTGTGGACCGCGTCGTAGGCGGGAATGGCCACGGCGATGCGCATCAGACGGCCTCGAGCAGCAACCACGACGCCGCGCCTCCGGCGGCGAGGCTGGTCACCAGGGTCACATCGGACGCCGGCAGCTCGCCGCCGCCGTGCGGGGTCACGTCGAGGTCCGGGTCGACTTCGTCGAAGCCGACGGTCGGACCGGCGTTCGGTTGCGTGGCGCCGAGCACAGCGGCCGCGAGGAATCCGCCGCCGTATTCCCCCGTGTGGCCCTTGGGCGCCAGTATGGGCGGCAACGTCGATCCCCGCCAGACCTCGTGCAGCACGTGGGCTTCCAGTCGATCTCCGGCGATCGACCCCGAGGCGCCGGACACGACGCGACTGACTCGACTGCGATCGGTTGAGGTGCGCTCGAGCAGTCGCGTGAGCGCGCCGCCGAGTGCAACATGGCCTCGGCCCCAGCCGAGGCGGCCGGCCGTGGGATCGAAGGCGCTGGCAAACCCGCGGATGACGGCACGGATCCGCGCGCCTCGGGCCCGCGCCTCGCGTTCTGATTCCAGCACCAGCACCACGGCGCCTTCGGCCGCGATGAACCCGTTCCGGCGCCGGTCGAAGGGCCGGGCGGCTTCGGTCATCGTGGCTGTGCCTCGCGCCAGCGCGTTGAAGCGGTCGAGAAACGCGTGCAGGATCGGGGGCATTTCTTCGGCGCACCCGACCAGGGCGCAGCGCGACCTGCGCGACGCCACTTCCAGCGCGCCGCGGCCCACGGCCGTGAGCGCGCCGGCTTCGCGCTGGACGATGGTGAGGTTCGGACCGTGCGCCCCGGTGGCAATGGCGATGTGCGCGGCCGCCGCATTCGCCACGCTTTCGGTGAAGCCGAACGGCGACACCATGGCTGGACCTTCGCGACGCTCGACGCGCAGCAGGTGCTCGGTGGCTTCGATGGCGCCGTAGGCGGTCGCCATCACGACGGTAGACGTGGGGTCATCGACGGCCGCGCCGCCGGCATCGAGCACGGCCATGCGGGCCGCGGCGGCCGCGAAGCGAGAGGGGCGGCCCATGCGGCGGCCGGTCGCGGCCGGCACCCAGGGCGACAGGTCCACGCCGATCGACAACACCCCCTGCGTGGCCGACCCCTCACCATGGTACGGCGATCGCGACTCCACGCCGGCCGCCAGCGACGACGACGCGTGCAGGGCCGTGGCCAGCGCGTCGATGCCGCAGCACGCGCCGACCACCACACCGACCCCGGTGACGACGACCCGCTCGAGCCGGTCGCTCACGACTCGCTCTCCTCGCTCCACCGGCGCAGGACGAGCGCGGCGTTGGCGCCGCCGAAACCCAGGTTGGCGGACATGGCCGTGCGCAGGGTACTCGACGTCCGCGGACGGCCGAGGACGAGGTCGACTCCGAGCGCGTCATCGACCGGCCCGCTCTCCGGGGTGGGGTGCAGCGTGCCCGCCCGAAGGCTTACGATGGTGGCCACGGCCTCGACGGCACCAGCGGCGCCGAGCAGATGGCCAACCACCCCCTTGGTGGCTTCGACCGGTACCGCGTGCGCGCGATCGCCGAAGACCAGGCCGATGGCGGCGGCCTCTGCCGCGTCGTTCAGCGGCGTGGCGGTGCCGTGCGCGTTCAGGAAGTCGATGGCCGAGCTGTCAAGGCCGGCGTCGGCGAGCGCGCGCCGCATGGCCTCGGCCGCCCAATAGCCGTCGGGATTGGGGGCGGTCATGTGGCTGGCATCGCAGGACGCGCCGGCGCCCATGAGTTCGGCCAAAGGCGCAGCGCCGCGCGCCACCGCGTGATCCAGGGACTCCAGCACGAGCACGGCGGCGCCTTCGCCGAGGGACAGTCCGGCCCGGTCGGCTCGGAACGGCCGGCACGGATGCTCATCGACCGCGCGGAGCGCATTGAAGCCGGCGTAGGTGGTGACGCAGAGGCAATCGGAACCGCCCGTGAACGCGACCTCGACCTCGCCGCGCCGGATGGCTCGCAAGGCCTGTTCAATGGCCAGGGCGCTCGCGGCGCACGCCGACGACACCGTCTCGACCGCGGCCGTCACGCCCAGGCGACGGGCGATCGCCTCGGCCGGTGAGCTGAGCGAGTACGACGCCAGCAATCCCCGAGTGGCCGTGGCGACGCCGGGGTCGAACAGGGCGTGCACGAACCGTTCGGTCTCGAGCAGGCCGCCGGTGCTGCTGGCAAAGAAGACGGCGGCATCGGCATCGGCCAGCGGCCACGCCAGCCCGGCCTGCTGGCTGGCTTCGAGCGCCGAGCCCACGGCGAAGCGATCGGTATTCGAGAGCCGGTGCCAGCCGCGCACGCGTCGCAACGTCGGCGGCTCAGGGGGCACCTCGCCGGCGATGTGCGTGCGCTGTGCCACGTGATCGAAGCGCGTGAAACCGCCGATGGTGGTACGGCCCGACAGGATGGCCTGAGCGAAGGCCTTGACCCCCCAGCCGGCGGGTGTAACGGCGCCGAGCCCCGTGACCACGACCCGGCGCTGCTGCCGCCCTGGACTACTGAGCATTCACGGCCGACTCAGTGCTCGCCGCCACCAGGGTGCGGGCCACGAACTTTCCCAGGCTGTCGACTGACGTGAACACGGACTTGTCGACCTCGTGACTGCGGATCGTGATCCCATAGGCCTTCTCGAGCGCCACGACCAGTTCCAGGGCGTCGACCGAGTCGAGGCCCAGGCCCTCGCCGAAGAGCGGCGTATCGTCTGCCAGACGGTCGGCGGTCAGACCTTCGAAGCGCAGCGTCTGCACGATCAACGCCTTCAGTTCCTGGCGCAGTTCCACCTCGTTCAACATGTCATTGGCCCTCGAAGGCATTCGCACTCACGATTGCGAAGGGAAGGTGGATGCGGCCGGTGAGTCCGGACGCGGGATGGGCACGACCACGAGTCGGGGCGCGATCGGCAGCCACCGCTGGATCCCAACCAACAGGAAAAAACAAGCGAGCCGCAGCCGCATGGCCAGACTCGGCCGCCAGTTCCCGGCGATCACCGAGAGCACAGCTTCGTACATGCCAAAGCGGGCTGACGGGCTGAAGAACAAGTCGCGGAACGCGGGGTCGTAGAATCCGGCAGCGAACCGGCGGAAGTACTTGTAGCGCGTGACCAGCCGCGTCTCGTATGCGCCGAAGCGCGCGCGCCGCAGGTCGCCGGCACGCAGGCCGTCGCTCATCTCTTCGGCGGCCTCGATGCCACTCTGCATGGCCAGCAAGACGCCGGTCGAGAAGATCGGATCAAGGAAGGCGCCCGCGTCGCCCACAATCAGAAACCGGTCACCCGCGTGCTGGCTGTGCAGGTACGAGTAGTCGGCCTCGAAGCGGCCCGGGCTGACCGGATCGGCGTTGGCCAGCAGCGCGGCGGCCGCCGGCGTCTCGCCGACGAAGTCGTCCAGGCTCTCGTCAGGCGTGCCGCGCGATCTGGAGTTGTAGATGGTCTTGGGAATGACGGCGCCCACGCTCATCACCGTGTCGCTGATCGGGATGAACCAGAACCAGCCCCGATCCGGTCGGGTCACCATGCGGATATCACCGGCGCGCCGACCGCTGGCGCGGGGTACCCCGGTGTACTGGCGATGTACGGCGATGTTCTGCAGCAGCGGGTCGTGCACGCGCGTGCCGAACCGGCGGCTCAGGAAGCCGAAGCGGCCCGACGCGTCGATGACCCCGCCGACCCGTACCGTGGTCGACCGTCCGGCCTCTGAATATGTGAGCGTGACGCCGTCGGGTGCAAATACCACGTCGTCCGCGTGGCACCCCTGCCTCACCGTGGCGCCGGACGCGACCGCGTGTTGCAGCAGGAGATGGTCGAACTCCTCGCGGCGCACCTGATAGGTCTGCGGCTGCGCCACATCGACGGCCCGGGAAAAATCGGCGTAGCGTTCGACGCTGCCGTCGGCCGTAGTGAAGTTGGCGCCCCATTTCGGCACGAATCCGCCAGCGGCGATGGCCGGCGTGACGCCGAGTGTGTCGAGCAGGTCGTTGAGGCAGGGGAGCTGTGACTCGCCGATGTGGTAGCGCGGAAACGACTCGCGGTCGAGCGCAAGCACGCGATGGCCGCGACGGGCCAAAGTGGTCGCGGCAGAGGAGCCGGCCGGCCCCGCCCCGATGACCGCGACGTCAAAATCCCAAGGTTGAGGGGTCACTGGTCCACCGCCGAAGCGCGAGTTAGTATACCGTTCTTGACAGCTATTTCGAGCCCGCGCCCGCCGTCGGTCCGCGACGACGCGATCGTCGACGCATTTCTGCGAAGCGTGAGGAACCGACCCGCTGACGCGGTGGTCGTGTCGCCTGCGGCGCAGTGCACCTTCGCGGACCTGTCGGAGTTGGCCACCGGTGCGGCGGCGCGAGTGGCGGCAGTCGTGCCGGAGTCCGGCCGGCTCGTGGCTCTGGCGGCCGCTAACGGTCCCGCATTTCTGGCGGGCTTCCTGGCGGTGCGCCTTGCAGGCCATGCGGCGCTCCTGCTCGACGCGCATGCCCCTCGGGAGGCCCGGCGACGTACCGCGGCGGAACTCGGGGCCGTGGCGATGCTGGAGTGCCAGGCGGGCTGGCCGGCCTCGGCGGACGACTTCACGATCGCCCACCACGACGCCGCGACCGCGCCGGCGTATTTGCCCGATATTGCCGTCGTCAAGTTGACGTCAGGGTCCAGTGGTACGCCGCGCGGGGTCGCCACGAGGTCGACCTCCGCGCTGGCTGACGAATCCGCGTTGGCCGACACCATGGGCTTTCGGGCCGATGATCGGCTGCTCGCTGCCGTGCCGTTCTCGCACTCCTACGGATTCACGACTCTCGCCCTCTCGGCGCTGGTGCGCGGCCTGACGCTGATCGTACCCCAGGGCACGACGCCGTTCGATCCGCTCGACGCGGCGGTGCGCTGCGGAGCGACGATTGTGCCGACCGTGCCGGCCTACGTGCGGGCACTGCTGGCGATGAGCGTGCCGCCGCCCTGGGCCGACACCGTGCGCCTGGTGGTGTCGGCCGGCGCCACGCTGCCGTCCGCAGTGGCAAGCCAGTTCCGCCGCACTTACGGGCAGCCGATCCATACCTTCTACGGATCGAGCGAATGTGGCGGCATCTGCTACGACCGCACCGGCGAGGCGGCCGAACGCGGCACGGTGGGCACCCCGGTGCGCGACGTCCTCCTCTCGTTCGCCTCGCTCGCCGGCGAGCCCGACGCCACCGGGCTGGTCATCGTGCAGTCGCCCGCAGTTGGCGACGGCTATCTACCAACGCCGGACGCCCGATTGATGGCGGGCCGCTTTGAGAGCGCCGACCTCGGCGCGCTGCGCCACGGCGAGCTGGCGCTGCTTGGCCGGGCCAACCGCGCGATCAACGTGCGCGGCCTGAAGGTCGACCCGCTGGAAGTAGAGCAGGTCGTGCGCGATCTCGACGGGGTGGACGACGTCGTGGTCACCGGCGTCGGCTCGCCGGGTGCGCAGGAGTTCGTGTGTGCGATTGTGGCGGCCCCCCCCGGACGCGTGTCGTACGAGGCGGTCAGCGCCTGGTGCCGGACCAAGCTGGCGGACCACCAGGTGCCGCGCAGCATCCTGATCGTCGACCGGATTGTCTATTCGGCTCGTGGCAAGGTCGATCCGGAGTGGCTGGCGGAGATCCGTGACGCGCACCGTTCGCGGTAGGCCGGGGTTCTGGCACCACTCGCCGCTGATTCTCGCCAGCGCCGGCGTGCATTCGGCCGCGGTGGTCACGCTGGCCGTCTCGCCCAACTCGTGGCCGCTCGCGCTTGGCGCGCTGGTCGCCAATCACGCGGCCATTGCCGCGGCGGGGATGGCGCCGCGAAGTCGCTTGCTCGGTCCCAACATCACCAGGCTGCCCAGCCCGCGCCCAGGGGTGATGGCGCTCACCTTTGACGATGGACCTGATCCCGACGTGACGCCGCGCGTGCTCGCGCTGCTCGAGCAGGCCGGCGCCGTCGCCACGTTCTTCTGCATCGGGCGTCGGGCACAGCAGCACCCCGAGCTCATCGCCGCCATTGGCGCGCGCGGCCACGGCATCGAGAATCACACCTTCAGCCACCACGCGGGATTCGCGTTGGGGCGGACGGCGGCGCTACGCGCCGAGGTCCACGGCGGGCAAGTCGCTCTGACTGCGGCCGGGGCGGCGCCGCCGCGATTCTTCCGGGCGCCGGCCGGCATGCAGAACCCGTGGCTCCCTGCGGTGCTGACCGCGGAAGGGCTGTCGTTGGTCTCGTGGACCCGGCGCGGCTTCGACACCGTCACCCGCGACCCTCAGCTCGTGGCCAAGCGACTCGTGAAGAACCTGGCCACTGGCGACATCCTGCTGCTGCACGACGGCCGGTCGGCGCGCGCCGCGACCGGTGCCCCCGTCGTGCTCGACGCCCTGTCGCGCGTGCTCGAGCGAATGGCCAAGCACGGCCTGCGGTCCGCCGCGCTCGGGACCATTCTGCCGGCGGCGACCGTCGAGCCGACAGCACTTGATGATTGAGCCGCAGGCGGGACTCGTCTAGAGTTCAAGGGCTGCCTGATTGGAGGCTCGACATGCGCGTGATTCTCGGCGTCGCCGTTCTCGCGGTCGTGCTCGCGGCCGGATCTGCCGCCGCGCAGGCCGGTCTGACCGTCACTCTGAAGTTCTCGCCGCAAGGCGGCGGGGGCGAGAATGCCGTGGCCCTGCCGCCGTCGCTGCTCGGGGAGCCGATCGGGTTGCGCCTCACCGACGACCGTGAGCTGAGTGATCGGCTCGTGCTCGGAGCCGGCACGGACGACGACGATCGACCGTTTCCGATTCGCTCCAATATCGAGGTACCGCCGTTTGTCGAGCAGGTGGTCAAGCAACTCGCTGATGCGCAGCGCGTGCAGCGCGACTCAGCGGCCAATCGCCAGCTCCAGGTGCGGCTGACCCTCTTCCGCGTCGATGAGAGCAACAAGGCCGTGGGATCGACCTACACGGCCCAGGTGCACTTCGCCTATACGATGACCGACCGCACGGGCGCCGTGCTGGCCGAGGGGGCCTCGGTGGGCACCGCCAGTCGTTACGGCCGTGCGCGCAGCGGCGCCAACTGCTCGGAAGTGCTCAGCGACGCCCTGCGCGAGGCCTTCGCCAAGGTGCTCGCCGATGCGTCACTGCAGACTGCCTGGCGATCCGGCACCGCGACACATGGCGCGGCTGGAACAGCGGCGCCCGCGCCCGCGACGGAATCCATCGAGCAGCGGCTGCGCCAGATCGATGACCTCCTCAAGAAGGGGCTCATCACGCCGGAGGAGTACAAGGTCAAGCGCGCCCAGATTCTGAAGGACGCCTAGGTGAGGGGGCGGGTCGCCAGGTACTGGCTCAGCACGCCACCGCTGACGTTGCGGGTGACGCCGTCGAAGCCCGCGTCCCGCAGTGCCGCCAGGATCGTCTCAGGCGGCACGCAGTTCTCGATCGTGTCCCAGAAGTAGTCCATCATGCGCCGCGCCTCGGGCCGGCCGGTGCTGAGCTGAGCCACGCCCGGCACGACCGTTTGCAGGAAGAAGCGATTGAGCCAGCGGGTCGGCGCCGAGCGCGGCTCGGTGATCTCGAGGATCATGACTCGACCACCCGGCGTGAGCACCCGCATGTATTCGGCAAAGAGCACGCTCAGATCCGACACGTGGCGCAAGGCGTAGCCCATGCTCACCATGTCGAAACTCGCGGCCGGGAATGGCAGGTGCTCGCCGCGTCCCTGCACCACCGGCGCGGCGCACTTCGACCGGCATTCGCGCAACATGCCCGGGCTGGGATCGAGGCCGATGGCGGCGCCGATCGGACCGACGAGCGCGGCGGCCGAGCGCAACACCAGACCCGTGCCCGTGGCCACGTCCAGCACCCGCATGCCGGTCGTGAGGCCCGCGTTCACCAGGCAGTCCGCGCGGTATTTCTCGCCCGTGCCCATCGACATGAACCAGCACACCCACTCGTAGTGCGGTGCGCTGGAGTCGAACAGGCTCCGCACCATGCCGGCGCGATCGTCGTCGGTGGCGTAGTACCTTGCGAGGGTGGGGTGGGGGCGAACCGGCACGATCTTCACAGCGGCCTCAAGACCTGCACCTGGAACACAACCGAACCCGGCTCTCGGTACCGGGACGGCAGGAAGCTCTTGCCGAAATCGCCGCGCAGCAGCGTGCCGCGGGGGCCACGCATATTGAAACCCAGGCCCAGGCCCGTGACCGACTGCCAGGTCTGGGCGACTGCGCGGTCGCGGCCGATCGCCTGATCGATGAACAGGTCGAGGCGGTACTGCTCGAACAGGTTGAACGAATAAGAGCCGCGAAACATGCCGAGGTCGGCGAAGCGCACGCCGGAGGCCGGCACGCCGTGGATGCGGTTGTCATCGAAGAACCCGAACTGGTACTTGCTGAAACGATCCAGATCGCGCCCGCCGTAGTAGGCGGTGTTCAAGTGCACTTTGTGAATGCCGAAGAGGAAGTCCTTGGTCAGGCTCGCCGAATACTTCACGTAGTCGCGTTGTGACGGCTCGAACTCGGAAGGATCGCCCCACGGCCGCCACGAGGCCCGCAGGTAGCCGGTGGCGCCCGCAACCAGCGAATAGCCCGCGCGCTTCCAGTCCCAGATCAACCCCACGCCGCTCGTGGCGGTAGAGTCTGGCGCGACAAACGTCGCCGCGGTCAGTTCGTCCTTGCTGAAATGGTCGAAGCGGAACTGGTAGTTCGCCGACAGGCGCTGGAACTGCGTCATTTGCCAGCCGACATTGAGTCCAGTCGAGAAGGGCAATGACACCAGGCGCTCGCCGGGGCGTTCGCCGCCGTCGCCGTAGGTGCGGTCGTTGCCGCGGACGGCGATGGCGAAGAGATCCAGGCTGGCGTCGATGCGATCGCCGATCAGCTTTGGATGCTGGACGTTGACGAGTGCGAGCACGCCTCCGAAGATCACCGCGAGCTGGCTGTCCTTGCCCAGAAAGTCGAAGTCGAGGTAGTTGATGCCGCCGAGGGGGATGGGGAAGTCGAACGACGGGTCGTAGGTCACACCGAGCGCGAGTGCTTTGGCCGAGGTGGTCGTGGTGTCCGCGACCACGCGCGCTCCGTCCTTCTTGACGAGATAGCGCAGGCCTTGCTCGGTGTCGCGGTACATCACGTTGTCGCTGGTCCGCGACGCCTGGCGCATCGTGTCGAACTCCGGCGCATTGAGCTGGAAGCCGTCGAAGCGGATCTCGCGCTCGACTCCGAGACTGCGACCGGCCACGAGCATGGTCTGGCGCGCCACCAGTCTCGTGAGGAGCTGGATGTTCCGTCCGCCGATGACGCCGGCCGTGCCGAAGTACTGAATCTCTTCGCTCGAGAGCACGGGCGAAGAGAGCCGGGTCTGAACGGTTTGCACCTTCACGCGCAGGAATGTGGTGCGGTCGATCCAGACGCTGCCGCGATAGAGCGACCGCGAGGCGTCAATCGGGTCGAAGCGCAGCACGAAGGCCGGCTGGCCGTCGACGTCTTCGACCCCGTCGAGGCGGTAGCGGTAGTCGGTGCTCAGCCGCAGATCAAGCGGCAGCGACAGCACCTTTTCGGCCTGCAGCAGCGGGAACGGTGGACGGTTGGCGCCCCACTTCGTGCCGTTCAGGCGGAAGCTCCGCTCTTCCCACTCGACCGACTTGCCCTCGACGAAGAACCGGTTCTCGGTCACGACGTCAAAGCCGGGATCGGCGGCCGTCGTGCGAAAACTCTGCTCCATCAGGGCATTGGCGACGTAGTTACGCAGCACCTCGTCTTGCGCCGTCTGCGACTGCTGATTGCGTGCCACGATTTCGCCGACGCTCGGCAACCGGGTCGACGACACCTCCTGGTTGTCGAGCAGCACCGAATCGGTACCGTCGCTCCAGTCGACCACGAGCGGCGTCGCCGCGGCCGGGAGCCCGACGCGGGCCGTGGCGCTGCCGGCGTCGTAGGCGAACGTGGTCACGGGCTGCCGCGTGCCACGCAGGCCGTCGGCGATGACCGGCCGCGTGCCCGTGCGTTCAGTGAGCCGAAGTTCGAGCGGACCCTCGCTGGCGGAGTAGACGAAGTAGCTCGCGCCGGTCTTCAGTCCGAAGAGCAGGCGATGGCGCACCAAGGGCGTGACGTCTTGCCCATTACGCAGGATCGTCACGTGCAGGGCCTGCAGATCGAGCGACGTGACTGGTTGCGAGAAGAGGTAGCTGAGTGGCGCGACCGGCGCCAGCGCGCCGGCGGCCACGACGGCAGACGCCGCGTAGACCGCGCCGGACACGCGCGTGCCGAGCAGATCGACATGGCGGCTCAGCAGGCGGGCAGCGGCCGCGGGACTCTCTGCGCCGAGCGGCTCGTCGAGCAGCACGACGGTGGCAGTCGGGTCACGTCGGTCGATCACCGCCGGCAGGCCGGCCGCGACGGCGTCCGCGGTCAGCCCGAACGCATCGGCATAGGCGCCAAGGTCGTCGTCGAAGAGGGCGACCAGCTGGGCCTCGTCGGTAGCCGCGAAGGCGCCAAACATCACCAGAGCGTCGGCGTCGACGGCCTTGACGTTGACCGCCGCCGATTTCAAGACGAAGCCGGCATCGCGCGGGCCACCGACCGCCGCATCGGCGCGGATCACGTAGCCGCGCACTGACGCCCCATAGCGCGTCGCCACTTCGCGCACGTATCGGCCCCAGGCGGTCACGGCGGCGACGTCGGCGTCACTCGCCCGCAAATCCAACAGAATCTCGGCGCCTTCGGTGGTGCGGTAGAGGCCTATCCGTCGATCCAGCGCCGCGAACTCGAAGATGCCCGGTTGCGGCTCGACAGCGCTACGGGGCACGGCGATCACGACCGTGAACGGCGTGCGCAGCGTGCCAGCCTTGATCAGGGCGAGGGCCGAATGCAGCACCGGGTCGCCGTCCAGGGATTCGTGGAAACCCAGGCTCGCCAAGGGCGGGGCCTGGCCCGACGCCAGTGCCGGCACCAGCGCGAGCAGGCACGTGAGGAGCCAGCCTGCGCTGCACTGTGTTCGGTTGTGGTCGGGCAACGTCTCCGTCCTTGTCTCGCGGTGCCGGCAGCGCTACGCGCGGGTGTGGACGCGGGTCGGACGTGCCAGGCCCTCAATCTCGATGAGCAGCTCGGCTCGACAGAGCGACGCGCGTACCATCTCGACGCGGCGGGCGGCCGAAAAGTTTGTGCAGACGAGATTGACGATCTCGCCTCGGACTTCCGGGCGCGGACAGTAGATGCGGATCTCGTCATACTTGGCCAGCATGGGCCGCAGGTCGGCGCCGCTGACCGGAAGCGGACGCCCTTCGGCCGACGCGACCAGGCTGGCGAGGTTCATCAAAGTCTCCTGCGCCTGACGCGAGAAGTCTTCGTCGTGCGCCGAGTCCTCGCCGACGATGCTGGCCGTGCCGCCTACCAGCAGCACCGGGCGGTCGCTGTCGCCGGCGAGCAGCGTGGCGCGCGCGAAGCAGGGCGGCAGGGGGCCGAACCTGCGTGAGTACTGGTAGGCCGGCACCTGCCGCGGGTTCTCCACCGGCACTCCGGGTTCGGTCGTGGCCAGGCAGTGCAACTGGAAGCGCTGGCCGTCGACACCGACCGCCGAGGCCGTAGGAATCGACCCGGCCAAGAACGTCGCCTGGCCGAAGTGCGCCGCGAACGCGCCGTACCGAGCGGTGTTGAACGCCTTGTAGCGATCGATGCCGCCGCCGAGGTCAAGGTGAATGCTGGGGATGAAGGCCCAGAACCGCACGGGCCGCACCGACGGGTCTGCCTCGAGCTGGCGGAACACCGAGCGGTAGGCGTCAGCGACGCCAGCTTCGAACGCCGCCGTCGTCATCGTCAGGGAGGCGTCGAAGTGCGCGCTCACCAGGACGGAGGGCCGAACGGCAAAGTCACGCACCCAGCCGGGAAGCGGCAGTGAATCGTGCGGGAGGTCACAAATGTCTTCTGCGGTGAACCCACTCATGCTCGTCTTGGTCACTCGGCCGTCGCTGTGAGATTCTACCGCAAGCGAAAGCGAGTCGATAACCCAGGGCGCGATGCTGAAATCCACTCTTCCGAAGCCCGGGTTGTCCCGGCTGCGCCAATTCCTCTACCAGCTGCGCACCGAAGGCAACACGCCCGGACGGCACTCGGTCGCGGTCGGCGTCGGCGTGTTCATTGGCTGCACGCCATTTTACGGATTCCACTTGCCGCTGTCGTACGTCATCGCGCTGATGTTCGGGGTCAGCCGGCTCACCGTCTACCTCGCCGCCAACATCTCGAATCCGTTCGTGCTCCCTCTGCTGGTGCTGGCGGAGGTGCAGGTCGGCGCGCTGCTAAGGCGCGGGCACCTCCACGCGCTCACGGTGCAGTCACTCCGGGGAGCCGACCCATGGTCGTTCGGCCTTGACCTGCTGGTCGGCGCCGCGGTAGTTGGCGTCGTGCTGGGGGGCACGGCCGCCGCTCTCACCCACGCAGCTCTGCGCGGCGGCCGGCGGCCAGGGCCTTTCGACGACGTGGTCCTCGTGGCCGCGGATCATTACCTCGCCTCGAGCATCACGGGCTGGGAGTTCGCGCGCGCCAAGCTCCGGAGCGATCCGGCGTATCGGCACGTACTGCTTGGCGGCGTGCTGCCGTCGGGCGGCGTGCTGGTGGACGTGGGGTGCGGCCAGGGGTTGATGCTGACCCTGCTCATCGAGGCCGCGCGCCGCGACCGCGCCGGTACCTGGCCCGTTGACCTGCCGGCGCCGCCGGTGTTCAGCCAGCTCATTGGCGTGGAGTCCAGGCCGCGGATGGCCTACCTGGCCAGAGAAGCCACCGCTGGCGCCGCCCTGATCGTCGAGGGCGATGCCCGCACGTTCGCGTATCCGCCCTGCGGCGCGATGCTGTTCCTCGACGTGCTGCAGATGATGCCGCCGGCCGATCAGGAATCCGTGCTCGGCCATGCCCGGCGCCAGCTCGCGCCCGGCGGCGTCATTCTCGTACGCGAGGCCGATGCTTCGGCCGGACGGCGCTTCCTGATGGTGCGGGCGGGCAATCGCCTCAAGGCGGTGGTCACCGGCTCGTGGCGGCAACCTCTGTGCTACCGGCGCAGCGATGAGTGGCTCGCCGTGTTCAGCCGCCTCGGCTTCGAGGCCGTGCCGTGCCGTAGCGACGCGCCTGGACGATTCGGCAACGTGCTATTCCGGCTGACGGCCCGTCCGGGGTTGTCCGCGCCTTCGTGATGACGGTAGGATCGGGCCCACGGAGTAGCCCCCATGCCGACGACCTCGCTTGCCACCGACCAGGCTCATCTGATGCACCCGCTCCATCACCCGTCGGCCCATGCCGGCACCCGCGTCTGGGTCAAGGGCGACGGCGCGCGCATCACCGACTCCACGGGACGCGAGTACCTCGATGGCCTGGCTGGGCTGTGGAACGTGAACATCGGGCACGGCCGGCGCGAGCTCGCGGATGCGGCGCAGAAGCAGATGGCTATGCTCGCGTTCCACTCCGCGTATGCCGGCGGCACCAACGAGCAGGCCATCCGGCTGGCTGAGCGGCTGAGCGGCCTCGTCTATCCCTCCATCAACACGTTCTTCTTTACGAGCGGGGGCGCCGAGTCGTCGGAAAGCTCGTTCAAGACCGCGCGCTTCTACTGGAAAGCGCTCGGGAAGCCCGACAAGATCAAGGTCATCTCGCGGCATCGGGCGTATCACGGCCTGACCTTGGCGGCCATGAGCGCCACGGGACTGCCGGCGTTCTGGCCAATGTTCGAACCGCGTACGCCAGGCTTCAGCCACATCGAGGCGCCCGATCCCTACCGCTTCCTGCACACCGACACGAGCGTGAGTCTGGGCGTGGCGGCTGCCAACAAGCTCGAGGAGGCGATCCTCGAGGAAGGGCCCGACACGGTGGCGGCGTTCATCGCCGAGCCCGTGCAGGGCGCCGGTGGCGTGATCATCCCGCCGGCCGACTACTTTCCGCGTATCCGCCAGATTTGCGATCAGTACGACGTGCTGCTCATTGCCGACGATGTCATCACCGGTTTCGGCCGCACCGGCACGTGGTTTGGCCTGCAGCACTACGGCGTCGAACCCGACATCATGCAGTTTGCCAAGGGCATCACGAGCGGGTACGTGCCGCTCGGGGGCATCGGCGTCTCGGACCGGATTCGTGCGGTAATCAACGGCGTGCCGCCGGGACAACGCTGGATGCACGCGTTCACCTACTCGGGGCACCCCACGTGCTGCGCGGTGGCGCTCGCCAATCTCGACATCCTGGAAGGCGAGGGCCTGGTCGAGCGCGCCAAGGTCAGCGGCGCGCGGCTGCTCGCGACACTCCGCGAGCTCGAGTCGATGGACGGCGTGGGACACGTGCGGGGACTGGGAATGATGGCGGCCGTCGAGGTCGTGGCCGACAAGGCGACCAGGCAGCTCCACGCGCCGGCGCTCGGCGTGAGCCAGAGGCTGATGGACGGGATGCTCGAGCGGGGGCTCTACACGCGCGCGGTCATGGACTGCATCTGCATCGCCCCTCCGCTCGTGACGACCGACGCGGATCTCGATCGCCTCGTGTCGATTGTGGCCGACACGATTCCCGCGGTGCTCGCGACCGTGCGCCAGACGCAGACGACGGCGTAGTGTTCGGGGCTCCAGCGCGACGGGACGTCAGCGGCTGGCCGCGACCCGCAGGTCGGGGCGGTGCAGGCGCGCCTTCGCCTGACGAAGGGGCACCGCGTGGGCCACATCGGCCAGCACCTGCGCCACCTGTGGCGCGACTTCGCTCAAGCGCCGGGCGGACTCGGCCGTGAGGGCCGCATCGGCGTAGGCGGTCAAGACGCCGGTGATGCGCCCGTCGTGCATGAGCGGCGTGGCCACGCAGTAGAGGTACGACGTGCCCGAGGCCGGGCCGAGGTCGAGCCGCGCGTCGGAGTTGATGATCTGCTGGCGATTGGCCGCGACCCAGCCGCTGACCCGTTCGCCGAGCAGAATCGCGTCGTGTCCGGGCGCCAGCAGGCCGGCACGCGTGGCGTACTCAGCCACGATTTTCTCGCCGCCCGCCGACGTGACGTAGAACACGAACTCGGCGGCGGGCACCATGGCGTGCAGGTCCACGGCGATCAGGCTGGCGACGTCGGTGATACGGGGCGGACCCGCAACCAGCCGCGACACGCTCTCGATGGCGGCCTGTGGCGCCATCGGCCGCGACGGCAGTGGAGCGGCCGGGGCCACGGCCACCGCGGGCGCGGCTTCGCGCGCCGCGGCCAGCCGGTGCATCGCGCGGCCCAGGTTCGGCTCCATGTCCACGACGGCGCCGAGCGACGGCAGCAGCGCCAGGAACCCGTCGACCACGGCCGGGTCATACATCGAGCCGCGACGTTCGAGCAGGATGTCGGTGGCTTGCGCCTGCGTCATGGCCGGGCGGTAGGGGCGGTCGGAGGTGAGCGCGTCGTAGCAGTCGACCACCGACAGGATACGCGCGCCAATCGGAATGGCTTCGCCGCTCAGGCCGCGCGGATAGCCGGTGCCATCCCAGTTCTCGTGGTGCGCCCGCACGATCGGCACGACCGGATACGGGAACGCGATGGTGGCCAAGATGTCGGCGCCCACGTCCACGTGGAGCTTCATGGCCTCGAACTCGGCCGCGGTCAGCTTGCCGGGCTTGTTCAGGATGTGCTCGGGCACGGCCAGCTTGCCGGTGTCGTGCAGCAGGGCGGCCGCTTCGATGGCCTTCACGTCGTCGGTGGCCGATACGCCCATGGCTTTGGCGAGGGCCACCGAGTAAGTCTGCACGCGGCGAATGTGGCTGCTTGTAACGCCGTCCTTGGCGTCGATGGCGCTCGAGAGCGCCTGGATCGTCGACATGTAGAGCTGGTCGACCTGCTTCACGTGCTGTTCGGCATCAGCCAGGCGGCCGAAGCGCGACTTCAAGCCGATGTAGACGATGACCACGAGCGGCGCCACCGCGGCGAGTGCCAGCACGCCGAGCTTCCCTACGAGCAGTGCCAACGCCAGAGCGGCTGACGCCGAGGCCGCATGGCTCACCCCGAGCACGGCGAAGTGCCGTCGCCACACCTCGAACGGGTGCTCTCCGCGTTCGAGCGCGGCCGCGGTGGCAGTGAGTCCAGAGGTCAGCACGAAGTGCAGCGAGGCCATCAGCGCGAGGGGTCCCACGATCCCATCGAGTGACACCGACTGCCCGGCCAGCGGGGAGCGGCCAATCACGGCGAGGAATGCCTGCGCGCCCAGCCACAACGACAGGGCGGGATTGGCGGCGTTGAAGAGCATCCGGTCGGCGCTGTGGCCGCGGCGCCACGACAGGATGAACCCGTCGGCGGCCATGGCCACGGTGGCGGGGGCCGGTCCAAACAGCATCGCGGACGTGAAGAGGAACGTGTCGGACATCGACGCATGCACGGGCACGCCCGGCACTCGCAGCGACAGCCGACCGAACGCGACGGCCAGCGCCGAGATCAGCAGCCACTCGGTGACGCGCGGCACGGTCGTGAGCGTGGTCAGCGACTGGGCAATGGCAAACAGGCCCAGCGCGCTGACGGCCGCCACGTAGCGCGACAGCACCCGGGTATCACGGGTGGCGGCGTCGGGGGCGGCGATCGCGGCGGTGGCGGTGGCGAACATGATGGGCGACGACTCCCTTATCGCAAGGGCCCTGCCACTTCGTCCGAGCAGTGCGGCTGGGGTTTGTCAAACGGTACAAGTGCCTATTTCACTGTTGTTTATAGAGTCACGACCGCGCCAATCGCCGAGCCTGCTGGACTCGATGAACCGACACATGTCGCCTGTAGTCAAGATTTCAGCTAGAACTGCGCCGAAATATCAGCTTAGTGGCGGACCTCCGACACCGAAATTTTCTGATTGAGCCATTAAATTATGGCTGGCTGCGGTCGATACACTCTACGAACCTCGTGATCGGCACCCAACGCCTCGTCGCCCAACTGGCCTTGCTGGCCAAGCACACCGGAGCCTCTTCGGCGTCGGTCTATCTGCCCACGCCCTGGGACCAGAAGGCACCGGTGTTGCTGGTGCATAGCGGCGACAGCGCGCCGCTCTCGGAACTCGCGACGCCCCAGACGGCGGCCGAGTTCAGTGGGGCGGTACTTGAGCGCGGACACTGGAACGAGCGCCCCGTAGCACTCGATGCGCTCATTCCGAGTCAGTCTGGCGAGGGGTTTCTGGTGGCCGTGCCGCTGCTCACGAGCCTGTGGGCAGGCGGCGTCACGCGCGTTCCGGCGGCTGCGCTTCTCCATCACAAACGGCGCTCCGAAGACCAGCGCCAGGCCTCGCCGGTGGCCGGATGGGTGGGCCTGCGGTTGCCGGCGCCGCCGCCAGCCGCCGCGGTGGCGGCCTTTGCGCACGCGCTCGCCTCGACTATCGTCTGCGTGTACTCGGTGCTCACCGACCCGTTGACGGGTCTGCCGGGACGCCACGAACTGCAGGGCGTGCTGCGCGCCGACCTGGACCGGGCGCGCCGCCGGCGTTTGCCCTGCTCGCTCCTGCTCGTGAATCCCATTGGCCTCGACGGCGTGAACGTGCTGCACGGCCGGCAGGCGGGCGACGGGGTGGTCCGCGAGTTCGTGCAGGCCATGCATGGCTTGCTACGCCAGTCCGACGTGCTCATGCGCTACGGCGGCGCGATCTTCGCCTTGCCACTGGGCAACATCGGTCTGGATAGCGCAGAACTCGTGGCCGAACGCGTGCGCCGTCACGTGTCGGATTACGCGTTCCTTCAGGGATCCGTGCGTCTGCGGTGTGCCGTGAGCGTCGTGTCGAGCGACGCTGGCCAGCTCGAGGGGCTCGAGCCGCTCGACCTGTTGCAGCGCGCCAACGAAGCGCTCGGTCTTGCCCGTCAACGCAACGGCGACGAGATCGTGACGTGGCGCAGCGAAGCTGGCGTGGCCGCCGGACCGCCGACCGATCGGTTGCTTGGCATCTTCACCGGGCGCACCGACAAGGACTACCGCAACATGGGCCTGTTGTGGGATGTATTGCAGGCGCTGTCGAGCGCGACCGGGTCGGGCGACCTGGCCGAGAAGGTCGTGGACCGGCTCTTCGCCGTGCTGCATCCCTTGCGCGCGGCGCTCTTTCTCGGGGACGAGGCCGGTGTGCGCCTGCTCCATGGCCAACAACGGCTCGACGATGGCACCGACCCGCAGGTGCTGCAGGCCTCGGACATCTCGGAAGGCGAACGCGCCATCGTGACGACTGCCGTGGCGACCAGCGCCGTACGACAGCAGTCGTCCGAGGGAGAGCGTGCGCAGTTGATGCTGGCGGTGCCGCTCGTCACCGATGGCCGCACGCTGGGCGCGCTGTGCCTCGTGGGCAGCCCGGCGGTGCTCGACGTGGACCGCACCGACGTGCACGTGCTCACGGGCGTGGCCAACCAGTTGGCCGTGGCGCTCGACCGGGAGCACCTGGCGGAGCTGCACCGGGTGCGCGCCGAACACGAGCGCCGGCGCCTCCAGGCCGAGCTGCACGACCTGCGTTCGCAGCAGAGCCCGATTGTGTTCCAGTCGGCAGCCATGACCGACGTGCTCGTACGCGCGCGGCGCGTGGCGACCACCGACACGACCGTGCTGGTGACGGGCGAGAGCGGCACGGGCAAAGAGATGCTGGCGCAGACGCTGCACCAGTTGAGTGGACGGCGCGCCAGGCCGTTTGTGATCGTGGATTGCGGCGCCATTCCTGCCACGCTCATCGACTCCGAACTGTTCGGTCACGAACGCGGCGCCTTCACGGGCGCGCAGCAGCGTTCCATCGGTCGCCTGGCGATGGCCGACGGCGGTACCGTCTTCCTCGACGAGATCGGTGAACTGCCGCTCGACGTGCAGTCACGGCTGCTTCGGTTCGTGCAGGAGAAGACCATCTCGATGGTCGGCGGCACGCGCTCCCGCAAGGTGGACGTGCGCATTGTGGCCGCGACCAACCGACGGCTCGAAGACGAGGTGCGCCTGGGGCGTTTCCGCGAGGACCTGTTCTACCGCTTGAACGTCGTGCGCCTGCACATCCCACCGCTGCGCGAGCGTCCCGAGGACGTGCGGTTGCTCGCCGAACATTTCGCGCGCGCCTCTGCGGCCGAGCAGCGCAAGCCCCTGCTGGGCTTTTCGCCCGAGGCCGAACGTCAGTTGCTCGCCCACAACTGGCCCGGCAACATCCGTGAGTTACAGAACACCATCCTGCAAGCCGTGGTGCTCTCCGAGGGCGATTGCCTCGAGGCATCGGACCTCCATCTACCGATCGCGGCTGGTGACCAGGTGTACGCCATGCGCCCGCGAGCGGTGGCTGACCACGAACTCGTGGCACCCGTGGTGACTCGGGCCGACACCGGGACGCCGTTTGCGTCGTCGTGGTCGATCCTGCGCGAGCGGCTCGCCGCCGAGGTGGCCACGGCCGCCGCGGCGCGTCCGCGGCTCAATCTGCCGCTTGGCCGCTGGCTGGCGCACGAGCTCGTGCTCGTGGCCCACGAGCAGTCGGCCGGCGTGGGCGCGCACGCCGGCGCGCGCATCGGCCTGCCGCAAACGACGTTTGCCCGTCGTCTGCGCCAGGCTGAAACCGATCAGACGTTGACGTCGCGCTCGGCCACCTGGGGCACCGTGCGCGAGGCGCTCGTGGCTGCGGTAGGCGCCCCTGACCTGCCGGAGGGCTGCCTGGCCGACCGCGTCGATGCATTGCTGCTCGAAGTCGTCCTGGACGCCGTGCCGGCCCCGCTGGCCTATGCGGCCACGCTGATGGGGCTCTCGACGCCCACGATGAAGCAGCGGCTGGCGTCGCGCGACGCGGTGGCCTGACGCCGCCAGAGCGCGGCTACAGGCCGCCGATGCTGTCGCCCCAGATGAGCGACTCTCCCCAAATCAGGCTGTCGCCCCAGATGAGACTCTGACCGTCGATTCTCACCAGTCCCTCGCCCCACACGATGCAGTCGCCCCAGATCAGTGAGGTGGAGGTGACGATGTTCTCTCCCCAAATCAAGCTGTCGCCCCAGATGAGCGATTCCCCCCAGATGAGCGACTCGCCCCACACGAGGCTGTTGCCCCACACGATGTTCGACTGCCACGCCGGCGCGTTGGCGTAGACAGCGTCGCCGTACAGCGGGGTCGTACCCCAGATGATGCGGCGGGTCCAGGCGATCTCGACGCCGCCAAGCGTCGAGCGTTCCGTGACGGCCGTGGCCAGCCACACGCTGCCGACGGGCTTCGACGGATCGAGCGCCTTGGCCAGCGCGAGCGCACCAGCGGCGTTGATGCCGCCAGCGCCCTGCGTCAGCAGGTCGTTTTCCATCTTGGTCGCCGGGTCGACGAGCGTGACAGAGCTGTATTGCAACATGGCCTTCACCGCGCTCGGCGGCAGACCGCGTCCGGCATTCGGAAAGGCCAGTCGATTGGCCTCGAGCGTCAGCGCGACGACGCCGGTGGCGGTGGCCGCCGCCATGCTCGTGCCGAAAAGCTTGATGTCGGCGCCGGTGGCCGACATCGTGGCGGTACTCGTTGTCGAGAGCGTCGAGCTGGTCGCGCTCACCCCAAACAGGCCATGCCCCGGCGCGAGGATGTCTGGTTTCGCAAGTCCGTCGTACCACGTCGGCCCGCGCGAGCTGAACGGCGACACCGTGTCGTCGCGGCGATCGGCCGTGCCGTTCATGTTGAGACTGCCGACGGTGATGGCCGACGGCGCGTTTCCTGGCGAGGTGATGCCGGCATAACCCGACACGCCCGTGGTGGGATTCTGGCCGTAATTGCCGGCCGATGTCACCACCACCAGACCCGCCGCCACGGCGCGTTCGACCGCCTGCACGAGCGGGTCGGTCGCGGCCGGTTCCAGAATCGGATGCCCGAGCGACAGGTTGACGATGTGAATGTTCAGCGCGCGCTGGTTCGCCGTGAGGAAGTCTAGCGCTGCCACGAGATCGCTCGTACGGCCCTGGCCGTTGGCATCGAGCACCTTCACGCCGACAAAGTGCACCCTCGGCGCGATGCCGGCAAAGGTCAGCGACTGGGCGCCGATCAGCGCGGCGACGTGGGTGCCATGCCCGTAGTCGTCGGTGGGCGTAGCGAGGCCGCCGCCGCTCGTGAAGTCGTAAAAGGCGGAGATCCGCCCCTTGAACTCGGCCGCCGTCCCGTCGATGCCCGAGTCCACGACCGCCACGCCAACGCCGGCGCCGGCCGACATGAGCCACTGAGTGCCGAGCGACCCTTTGAGGATCTGCCATTGCGCACTCGATGCAGTCAGGTCGCTCAGAAACGATGTGAACATCTCACTCGACAGGCTCGGGGCCGTGGTGGTGTTGGTTCCGACGGCCGTCGTGAGCGTGGGCGAAGGCGCCGGAGTCGGCTGTGCGACCGCGGTCGGTATCGGCGCCGCCACGGTTGTCGTCGAGGCCTTCTTTGTCTTGGGCGATTTGCTCGTCTTTGAGCCCGCGCCGGCAGCGAAGATCGTGGCATCGGACGAGATGGCAATCACGCCGTCCATGTCCGCGAGGTCCTCGAGGTCGTCGGCCGACATCGCGACGCCGAGCCCATTGCCGCCTGCGAAGCGGCGACCCGGGGCGACCTTGCGTGTAGCGAGCGCGGTCTCGATGGCCTGGCGCTTCTCCGGCGCCACCGTCACGATGACGCCGACCTTGGCGTGGCTCTCGCCACGCGCCGCCGTGGCAACGGCCGAATCCATACGCCCCCGCGCACGAGAGTTCTGAGCCCAGGCCGGACTTGCCAGGAGAACTGCTGCGCAAATTGCCGGAGCAGCCCGCCACCGAATGTTCCACGCCGTCTTTGCGATCATCGCGCAGTCTCCAATGTGCCGGCAGTATCCGACTAGCCGAGCCATCGGGCGGCGTTATTGCAACGCGGTTGCCAACGCGCTGACGCGGCCTGGTGAAAGCGTAGAAGCCCATATCAGGCAATGAGTTGCGCTGGTCTCACCCGCGTTCGGCGAGTGCCAAGACGCGGCGTCGGCTCCGGCAGGAAGCGGTGCCATCCCGAAAAATCAGCTTGTGTAACGCCGAAAGATTGGCTCGAAAGGCGTCGGCCCGGCGGTATGACGCCCGTCATAGGGGCATGGCTGTGGGTTGCCTACGCTATCGACTCAACCAGGAGTCCGCTCATGTACACCCCGCGAATCTCCCGCAGCACTGGCTTTGGAATCGGCGTTGCGCTGTTACTGCTCGGGTCTACCCCGGCCGGCGCCCAGGCGCCGAAAGACATCGTTGAGGTCGCCGTCGCGGCGGGCTCGTTCAAGACGCTGGTGGCGGCGGTGCAGGCGGCCGGCCTGGTCGACGTGCTCAAGCGGCCTGGACCGCTCACCGTGCTGGCGCCCACCGACGAGGCGTTTGCCAAGATCCCGAAGGCGGACCTCGACGCGCTGATGAAGGACAAGGCCAAGCTTGCGACCGTGCTGCAGTACCACGTGCTCACGGGCAGCGTGACGGCCGGCGACCTGAAGATGATGAAGGACTTCGGCACCGCGCAGGGCGGACGCATCCAGATTGCGGTGAGCGGGACCACGCTGAAGATCAACAACGCCACCATCGTCAAAGCCGACGTGCCCGCCAGCAACGGCATCATCCACGTGATCGACACCGTGCTGATGCCCAAGTAGGGCGGAACGGGGGCCCGCTCCCGGGTCCCCGCGCCCGATATGACCACCGTCATACCAGGCTGCGACACCGTGTCGCACTCTTGCTCCAGCAGACCTTCATGGCCATTCCCATCCAGCTCCCGGACCTCGCGCACTGGAAAGCGCAGGTGAAGTGCCAGACCGGCTGTCCGGTGTCGACCGATGCCGGGCGCTACGTGCAGCTCATCGCGGAGGGCCGGCTCGAGGACGCGTTTCTCGTGGCGCGCGCGCCGAACCCGTTTGCGTCGGTGTGCGGCCGCGTCTGCGCTGCGCCCTGCGAGGACGCCTGCCGGCGCGGGGCCATTGACGCCCCGGTGTCCATTCGCGCGTTGAAGCGGCATCTGACGGAGCAGTACGGCGTCGAGTCGATTCGGCCCGACACCCAAGACCGCCTGCACACGAGCGGCGTGGACGAAGGGAATCGGTACGCGGGGCACCTGCCGATCCCGCTCCACCGCCGGGCGCCGTCGGTCGTGCCCGCTGGACCCAAACGTCGCGTCGCCGTGATCGGAGCTGGCCCCGCGGGCCTGGCAGCGGCTCACGACCTGGCCCTCTTGAACTACGCGGTCACCGTGTTCGAGGCCGCAGCGGAACCCGGCGGCATGATGCGCTTCGGCATTCCGGAATACCGCCTGCCGCGCACGTTGCTGCGGGCCGAGATCGACCGCATCGTGGCCCTGGGCGTGGACCTGCGGCTCAGCTCGCCCCTCGGCCAGGACTTCGGTGTGCGGCAGCTTCGAGAGCAGGGGTTCGAGGCCGTGTTCCTGTCGGTGGGCGTGTCGACCGGTCGGGACCTGCAGGCGCCCGGCGTGGAACTCGACGGCGTCGTGAAGGCGGTCGACTACCTGCTCAACGTGAATCGCGGCTACCGGATGGATCTGGGTCGGCGCGTCGTCGTGATTGGCGGCGGCTTCGTGGCGTTCGACGCGGCCCGCACGGCAATTCGCGCTGGACGCGAGGCCGAGCGCGCCGAGCTCGGAGCCGAGACCGACGCCCGCGTGAAAGAGGCGATGGACTCCGCGCGTGCGGCGCTGCGTGGCGGCGCCACGGAAGTCACGGTGGTGTCGCTCGAGAGCTTCGACGAGATGCCGGTACTGCGCACGACCCAGGGGCACGAAGAACTGGAAGAGGCGCAGCGCGAGGGCGTGCGCTTCGTGACCCGGCGCGGGCCTCGGCGCTTCCTGGGCGACGGGCACCTGTCGGCGGTGGAGCTGCGAGGCGTCCGCTCGGTGTTCGATGAGACCGGACGATTCGCGCCCCAGTATGCCGACGACGACACGATGACGATCGAGGCCGACGCCTGCATTCTCGCCATCGGCCAGAAGCCCGACCTCTCGTTCCTCACGCCGGCCGACGCCGTCGAGTTGAACCCGGGTGGCACGATCCGGATCGATCCCGCCACGCTGGCCACGAGCGCGCCCGGCATCTACGCGGGCGGCGACGTCGCCTTTGGCCCGCGGAACCTGATCGAGGCCGTGGCCAACGGGAAGCGCGCGGCCTCGTCGATCCATGCGTACCTCGCAGGGCAGGACTCGCGGCTCGAAACCCACCTCGAGATCGAAGCGCTCGTCACGTCCCGCTACCGCATGTCCGCGGGGTTCGAGCGGCTCGATCGCGAGGCGCCGCCCACGCTCGACGTGGGACGGCGCACCGGCATTGCCGAAGTGGAGACGGGCTACGACGTTGCCGACGCGCGGCGGCAGGCCGAGCGCTGCCTGGTCTGTCACGTGCAGACGATCTACGACCCGGAACGGTGCGTGCTGTGCAATCGCTGCGTCGACATCTGCCCGGAGTACTGCCTGTCGTTTGTGCCGCTGGCCGAGCTTGACCTGGCGGCTGACACGCGCGCGGCGATGGAGGAGCGAGCGCAGGCCAACGGCGCTCCCCTGACGGCCCTCATCAAAGACGACGACCGGTGCATCAGGTGCGGACTCTGCGCCATCCGGTGCCCCACGGAGGCCATGACGATGGAGCGCTTCACGATCACCGAGCGGTGGACGACGCTGGCGGGCGGCGGCAACGCGGCCGGCGCGCTCAGCGCAGCCCTGGGGAGCCAACAGCCATGAGTACCAATGCGAAGCCCAGGGACCGCCGGGACTTCCTGCTGAGGTTCGGTACTGGTGCCGGCGTTGCCGCCATCACCGTTCAGGCCGCGGCCTCGCTGCGCTCGCTCGTGCCCAACGTGTCCTATGACCCGCCCACGACCGTAAAGCTCGGCGCGCCGGCGGAGTTCCCCGATGGCCTCAAGTTCCTGCCCGACGAGCGGTTGCTCGTGTTTCGCGAAGGCAACACGTTTCACGCCATCTCCGCCGTGTGTACCCACCTGGGATGTACGGTGCGCGCGGAAGCGCTGTCGAATCCGCAGACCACCGACGTGGGCGGGTCGGCCATGCGTCTGACGCACCGCTTTCTGTGCCCGTGTCACGGCTCGGAATACAAGGGTGATGGCAGCAACGTGGCGGGACCCGCGCCGAAGCCGCTCACGTGGTTCCGCCTCTCGGTGTCGCCAGACGACGGCCAGCTGGTCGTGGACCTGGCCGACGAAGTGACGCACGACTTCCGGCTGACGGTGGGGTGATGGCCATGCGCATGCCCTCGTTCCGCCGAACCACGCCGCAGCCACCTGGCGTGCACACCGAGCCGTTCTGGAGCTTTCGCCCGCAGTCGGACCGCGAGGCCGGCGACGCCGTCACTTCGAACTTCATGCTGCACTGGTTCCCGGCCAAGATCAGCAAGGCGTCGATGGCCTGGAACTACTCGTTCTGGCTCGGCACCATCTCGGCGGCCCTGTTCTTCCTGCTGATTCTGTCGGGCCTGCCGCTGCTGTTCCTTTACGTGCCATCGGTCGAGCGCGCGTACCAGTCGGTGAAAGACATCGAGTTCGTCATCACCTTCGGCTCGTGGATCCGGGCCGTGCACCGCATCGGCGCGCACCTGATGGTGATTGCCGTCGCCCTGCATCTGGTCCGCGTGTTCCTCACCGGCGCCTACAAGAACGGCGTCGGCCGCGGCCAACGGCGGGAGCAGAACTGGGTGATCGGCGTCGTGATGTTCCTGACGACGCTCTTCCTTTCGTTCACGGGCTACCTGCTGCCCTGGGACCAGTTGGCGTTCTGGGCCGTGACCGTCGGCACCAACATCGCGTCGTCCATTCCGGGGATCGGGCCCCAGGTGCGGGAACTGCTGATTGGCGGACGCGGCATCGAGCAGGCGACCCTCATCCGCTTCTATGTCCTGCACATCGTCATCCTGCCGCTCCTGCTGGGCGTGCTCTTCGCGTATCACATGTGGCGCGTCAGAAAAGACGGCGGCCTGGCGCGGGCGGATCTGGAGGGCGTACTCGCGCAACCCCGGACCACGGCGGCGGTGTCGACCAAGACCTACACCTTGCTGGGTGTGGCCAGAGGCACGGCGCCGACGGTGAGCGCGCGGACGCTCGAGGCCGCGGACACGACGGTCAATGCCGTGCCAGATCTCGTGCGCCGCGCGGCCATCGCCATTCTCGGAACGATCGCGCTCGTCAGCATCATGTCGGTCTTCATCGCCTCGCCGCTCGAGGAGCCCGCCAATGCGCTGGTCACGCCGAATCCGGCGAAGGCGCCCTGGTACTTCCTGTGGCTGCAGGAAATCGTCACCGATACCACCTTCACGATTGCCGGGTTCACCGTGAACGGCGCGTTCATCGGCGGGGTCGTGCTGCCAGGCATTCTGCTGTCGGCCCTGACGTGCTGGCCCTGGCTCGACCGGTCGGCGTCGGCCGTCGCCGGCGTGTGGCTGCCGCGCGACCGGCGCGCGCAGAACCTCGTGTTCCTGCTCGTGATCGTCGGCGTGCTGGCCCTGACGTTCGTCGGCATGGCGATGCGCGGCCCCTACTGGAACCTCTACTGGCCGTGGGAGACCTGGCCGGACATCCCGGGGAGGATCTGAGATGGAGAAGCGCACCTCCTCGCCCTATCCGGCCGTCGACCGCGTCGTCATGGCGCTCATCGGCGTGGTGCTGGTCATCGGTACCGGCCTCTTCGTGTGGGCCGACCGCACGCACGACTGGCGTTACTACCAGGAGCAGTTCCGGCAGCAGGTCTCCGAGCAATTCGGCGCCGACAAGGCCGCAATCCTGCCGGCCGGTGTGCAGCAGATCTGGGTGGCCGATCTGCGCCGGGCCGACCGGTGCATCACGTGTCATCAGGCCATCAACTACAAGGGCTTCGAGAAGGCCGAGCAGCCGTTTCGCACGCATCCCGTCGAGCCGCTCAAGACCCACGCCGTGGAGCACTACGGGTGCACGTCATGCCACGGTGGCCAGGGCTGGGCGATCGACACGGCGGCCGCCCACGGCGAAGTCGCGCACTGGGAAGAACCCCTTCTCAGCCGCACGCTCGGTGAGGAGTACTCGCTGGCGGGCGACAAGAACGCCCTGATGCAGATGAATTGCAACGTGTGCCATCGCTACGACCGCGAGACCAAGGGCGCCGGTGCCATCAACCTCGCCAAGCAGCTCGTGAACGACAAGGGCTGCCGGGCCTGCCATGTGATTAACGGCTACGGCGGCACGATTGGTCCCGACCTCACATCGGTCGGCGAGAAGCCGCCGGAGCAGTACGCGTTCACTCGACTGTCGGGCCAGACGACGGCCTTTGCGTGGCACGTCGCGCATTTCAAGGACCCACGCGCCCTCACCGAGGGCACGGTGATGCCCAACTTCAATCTGAGCACGGCGCAGGCGCAGGCCCTGTCGATGCTCATGCTGTCGTGGCGCCGGCAGGACGTGCCGGCCCGCTATGTGTCCGGCACACCCAGGACCGACCCCCGCAGCGCCGAAGAGCTGCGGGCGGAAGAGGCCATGAAGACCGGGCCGGGCGGCTGGTTCGTGCAGACCGGGTGCTTCGTGTGCCACTCGATCGCGGCGCTGGGCGTGAAGAGCCCGGCGCAGATTGGCCCCGACCTGTCGACCGCCGTGGAAGACGTGCAGAGCCGCTTTGGCATGACGCTCGACACGTTCCTGGCGAATCCGACGGGCACGATGAGCGTGGTGCTGTCGCGTCAGATCATCCTGACGCCGGAGCAGAAGCAGGTAGCCATTCAGAAACTGCGCGAAGCGTTCGCGGAATACCAACGCCAGCGCAGCGCCGCCGGAACGCCGGTCGGTAGTCACTAGGAGGAGGCGACGTTATGGATCGACGGTATCGGCTTTTCGGGGCGGGCGCACTGGCGCTCGGGGTCGTGTTGGCGGCGAGTCAGTGCACGCCGAGTGCACCGGCATCGAAACGCGGGCAAGCGGGTCCGCAGTCGGACATGGCCGTGGCGGCACAGAAGACCTACGTGGCGCCGGGCGACCTGGACCAGTACTACATGTTCGCCTCGGGCGGACACTCGGGACAGGTCTACGTGTACGGCGTGCCGTCCATGCGGCATCTCTCGACGATCCCCGTGTTTGCGCCCTATCCGGCCACTGGCTACGGCTTTGACGACGACAGCCGGAAGATGCTGGGCGACCTGACCTGGGGCGATGTGCACCACCCGGCGCTGTCCGAGACCAAGGGCGACTACGACGGACGGTGGCTCTTCATCAACGAGATGAATGGCCGCATCGCGCGCATCGACCTGCGCGACTTCAAGACCAAGCAGATCCTCGGGCCCGTGCCGAACCTGCACGGCAACCACGCGTCGTCGTTTGTGACGCCCAACTCGGAATACGCCATGATGGCGTCGCGTTTTTCGCGCCCCGTGCCCAACCGCCCGGTCGGCGTCGACAAGTACGCGACCGAGTACAAGGGGATCATCGCCGGCGTGAAGATCGACCCGCAGAGCGGCAACATGTCGCTCGGCTGGGAGATCCTGATGCCGCCGTTTGACTACGACCTGGGCGATGCTGGCAAGCTGGCCTCCGACGGGTGGATGTTCCTGACGTCCTACAACACCGAGCGCGCCACCGGGAAACTTGAAGTCACCTCGGCGCAGAAAGACCGCGACTACATCGTGGCCGTCGACTGGCGTGCCGCCGAGAAGGCGATCGCCGACGGCAAGGGCGACGTCATCGACGGCGTGAAGGTGCTCGACCCGAAGAAGGTGCCGGGCATCGTCTACCTGATGCCCTGCGGCAAGTCGCCCCACGGCGTGGACGTGGCCCCCGACGGCAAGTGGATCGTCGGGTCGGGCAAGCTCCAGGGCGTCACGACCGTCTTCAACTTCGAGAAGATCCAGACGGCCATCAAGAACAAGGACTTCACGGGCGAGGAGGACGGCATCCCCGTCTTGAAGTACGAGTCGATCAAGGACGCTGAAGTGCCGGTGGGCCTTGGTCCGCTGCACACCCAGTTCGGACCGGACGGATGGGCCTATACGTCGCTCTTCGTCGATAGCGCGGTAGCGAAGTGGAAGCTCGGCACCTGGGAAGTGGTCGACAAGGCGCCGATGTCGTACTCGATCGGTCACCTCAGCGCCGCGGAAGGTGACACGGTGAGTCCGGATGGGGGCTTTCTGGTCGGACTCAACAAGCTGTCCCATGGACGGCATCTGTCGGTCGGACCGTCACAGCCCGAGTCGTTTCAGTTGCTCGACATCACCGAAGAGAAGATGAAGCTGCTCTACGACTCGTTCTCCGAGCCCGAGCCGCATTACGCCCAGATCGTCAAGGCCGACAAGCTCCATCCCATCGAGGTCTACCCGAAAGAAGAGAACAAGCACCCGCTGGCCGTGTGGGACGTCAAGGACGCCGGTGTGACCAGGAACGGCAAGAACGTGACGGTGAAGATGGTGGCGGTGCGCTCGACGCTCACGCCCACCATGTTCGAGGTGAACGAGGGCGATACCGTGACGGTCGCCATCACGAACATCGAGCAGACGACCGACGAACTGCACGGCTGGGGTTTGCTCGACTACAACCTCAACCTTGTGATCGACCCTGGCGAGACGAAGACGGCCACGTTCGTTGCGAAGAAGAACGGGGTACACGCCTACTACTGCACCAACTTCTGCTCGGCGCTGCATCAGGAGATGCAGGGCTACATGGTTGTCAAGTGAACCGCAGGGACTAGGGACTAGGGACTAGGGACTAGGGACTAGGGACTAGGGACTAGGGACTAGGGACTAGGGACTAGCGGCTAGCGGCTAGGGCAGGCAGCGCGGACGGAGACAGAACGCATCATGACACACCACGCGAGCGGTCGACGGGTCCTCGACAGTACGCTCGACGGCACGTCCCGGCTGATGCTGCTCGGAGCCGCCGGATTGCTGGTGGTCACCTACTTCGTTCCGTTGTGGAACCTCACGATGTTCGCGCCCCAGTATCCGGAGGGTCTGCGACTCGACATCTACTCGTACACGCTGATCGGCGGCAACGGGGGACAGGACATCCCCGAAATAAACGTGCTCAACCACTACATCGGCATGCACGATTTGAACACGGCCGCATTTGCCGAGTTCCAGTGGATGCCGTTTGCCATCGGCATCCTCGGCCTGCTCATCCTGCGCGCCGTCGTGTACGCCACCGCCGCGGCCCTCCTCGACGTGACGATGCTGTTCACGTACTTCGGGGCGTTCTCGGTCTGGTCGTTCGGCTACAAGCTGTACCGCTACGGACACGACCTGGCGCCCGATGCCGCCATCAAGGTGCAGCCGTTCATGCCACCGATGTTCGGCTACCGCCAGATCGCGAACTTCGAGGTGTATTCGTATCCCCGGCTCGGCAGCTACGCGATGGCCGGCGCCGTGTTGCTGCTGGTGGCGGCCCTGGCGTGGACATGGTGGCGTTCGCGGCAGGCCGAGCCGGTGACGGCAATGGCGGGCGCGTAGGCCATGGTCAGCCCCCTTGGCCTGGTACTCGTGGCCGTGATGCAAGTGGTGGGGGCCGACGCCATCAGCGATCCGGCGCCTCCCGGCACCGTCGAGGGCCGGCCTGCGCCTGAGGACGCCTCCCCCTTGCAGCGGTTGGTCGACGCCGCGGAGCCCGGCGCGCGCCTCGCGGTGCCGGCCGGCATGTATGCCGGCGACCTCTACCTCGACAAGCCGGTGACGCTCGCGGGCGTCGGCCGCCCGACCTTGATGGGCTCGGGCCGGGGCAGCGTCGTGCGTGTGCGCGCCGCCGAGGTCACGTTCGAGGGGTTCGACATCGACGGCCGATCGGTCGGCGATCTGGGAAGAGACACGGCGGGCATTCACGTCGCAGCACCCCGCGTCACCATCCGTGATGTCGGGATTCGCGGCGCGCTCTTCGGGATCTACCTGCTGGCCGCCGACGACGCCACGATTGAGTGGACGACGATTGACGGGATACCCGGCCGAGACCCCGGGGAGGTCGGCAGCGGCATCCACGTCTGGAACAGCCAGCGGTTCCATCTCTCCCACATCGAGATCGCGAACACGCGCGACGGCATCTACGTGCAGTCGTCGTCGCACGGCCGGGTGACGCACACGCGGGCGCGAGACCTCCGCTACGGACTGCACTACATGTTCTCGGACGACAACGTGTTCGAAGACAACGTGTTCGAGAACGGCGCAGCGGGTGCGGCGCTGATGTACTCGAAACGGATCGCGTTCCGGCGCAACCGGTTCGTTCGCAACCGGGGGTTCGCGTCGGTGGGGCTGCTGCTGAAGGCTTGCGACGACGTGATCGCCGAAGACAATCTGATTGCCGACAACGCCCGCGGCATTTTTCTGGAGGGATCGTATCGGAACCAGTTCCGACGTAACGTCGTGGCCATGTCGGACATGGCCCTGGTGGTCTACGACTCGAGCGGCGACAACGGGTTCGAGGGCAACGCGTTTGTGGGGAACTTGACGCCGTTGTCGCTCTCGGGCCGCCGCACCGACACCAGGTTCGACGGCAACTACTGGTCGGACAACAGCGAGCCGGATCTGGACGGCGACGGCATCGCGGATCAGCCCTATCGCCTGTCGAGCGTCTTCGATCACATCCGCGGCAATCTCACCGCGGCCGACCTGTTCTCTCACGGGGTGGCCGCGTCGGCGCTCGCTGCCGCGGAGCGGACGTTTCCGGTGCTCGATCTGGTCCCGGTCGTCGATGCACGGCCCCTGATGCGGCCGCCGGTGCTCGATGCCGTGCCCGGCACCGATGCGACGCCCGTCGCGCCAGGCGCCGCGGCGGTTGCAGGCGCGTGGGTCGTGCTGCTGACCGGGGTGGGCGTGCTCGCCGCTGGTTCCCGGTCGTGGGCGCCGAGGAGCAGGGCGTGATTCGCTACCGCGCGTTCACGAAGCGCTACGACGGCCATCTGGCGGTCGACGGGCTGACGCTCGAGGTGCCCGCCGGATCGGTCGTTGCGCTGCTTGGCCCGAACGGGTCTGGCAAGACCACGTCCATCAAGGCAGCCGCGGGGCTCGTGCGTCCCACGGTAGGCGCCGTGTTGCTCGGGAAAGCGGGCTTGAACGCGGTCGACGCCCACGCCCGCCGCGCCTGCTCGTTCCTGCCGCAGCGGGTGTCGTTTCCCGCGGCGCTCACCGGCCGCGAAGTCGTCGAGTTCTATCGACGTTTGCGACAGGCGCCCGCCGATGCGGCGGAGCGAGTGCTGGCATTTGCGTCACTGAACGGCGCCGGTTCCAGGGCCGTGGGCACCTACTCCGGCGGGATGGTGCAGCGGCTCGGACTGGCCGTGTCGCTGCTCTCCGACACCGAGGTGCTCCTGCTGGACGAGCCGACGGCCGCGCTCGACCCCGACGGTCTGGGCGCGTTCTACGGCGTGGTCGAGGCACGGCGGCAAAGCCGCGGCACGGTCTTCTTCAGCTCCCACCAGCTGGGAGACGTCGAGCGGCTGGCCGACCACATCGCCATCCTCGTTGCCGGACGTCTGGCGGCTCTCGTCACCGCGCGCGAACTGGCCGGGACGCTGGCCGACCGCGGCGTGATGCGGGTGCGCCTGGCCACGCGGGTCGAGGGCCTCGTGGAACGGCTGCGCGACTTGTCGCCGGCGGCCGAATGGGTCGGCGACGAACTCCTGTTGCCCGGGCCAGCGTCGATGCGTCCGAAGCTCCTTGACGTCGTGCGGACGGCAGGTGCCGAGATTCGTGGACTGACCGCGGAAGAAGGCCGGCTCGATGCGTTCTATCGAGAACTGGTCGGAGACGTGCGGCCATGACGCGACTGGTCGGCGTGGTCGTCGTGTGCCTGCTGGCGGGCTGCACGCAAGAGGCCGGCGGACCGGCGGAGATCGCTCTGGGCAGCGACCAGTGCGCGAACTGCCGGATGGTGATCGTGTCGCAGACGACCGCGGCGCAAATCGTCGCGCCCGGCGACGAGCCGACGCTGTTTGACGAGGTCGGCTGCCTGCGCGACTCTCTGGCGCACACGCCACTTCAGGCCGACGCGGTGGCCTATGTAACCGACCACCGGACCGGGGCGTGGATCGATGCGCGCCGTGCGGTCTTCACCCAGGCACGAACGGCGACGCCCATGGCGTCGGGCATCATCGCCCACGCCGATGCGGCATCGCGGGATGCCGACCCGGCCGCGCGCGCCGGCCGGCCGGTGACCACCGTCGCCATCCTGGGCGGCGGGGCAGGGGAGACCCCGTGACGCCCACATTGACGGTGCTGTGGCTGTGCGCCCGCTACGAATTGCTGCTGGCGATCCGGTCGCGCTGGCTGCAGACCTTCGCCGTGGTCTTTGCGACGCTCACGTTGGCCGTGGCGGCGTCCGGCTACATTCTGTCGGGCGGGCACGGCGTGCAGGACTTTGCGCGCACGGCCGTGTCGCTCGTGCAGATCGTGCTGCTGCTCGTGCCGCTGTCGGCGCTGGTGTTCGGCGGATTGGCGCTGACGTCCGAGCGTGGGGCCGCCGAGTTGCTCTACTCGCAGCCCGTGTCCAGGGGGGCCGTGCTCGCCGGCCGCGTCCTCGGCGTCTGGCTGGCGCTGGCCGCCGCCGAGCTGCTGGGGTTTGGCATGGCCGGCCTGGTGGTGCGATCGCAGGCGGGGCTCGACGGCCTTGGGCGCTACGTTGCGCTCGTCGCCGCCGCGCTGGTGCTGACGGCGGTGTTCCTGTCGGTGGCGGCGCTACTGGCCAGCGCCAACACCGGCCGGCGCACGCGCGTGTTGGCCTCCGCACTGGTGGTGTGGTTCGTGGCGGTGGTGCTGTTTGATGTGGCCGTGCTGGGCGTCGCATCGCTGCTCCGCTCCGGCTCGGCCTCGCGGCTGCTGATCTGGGCGACGCTCGTCAACCCGGTGGATGCGGCGCGCACCGGGGCGCTGCTGGCCATCGAAGGGACGGCGGCGTTCGGGGCCGCGTCGCTCGCGCTGCTGCGCTTCACCGGGGGCGTGCAGATGGCGGCGGTCTACGTGGCCGCGTCGCTCGTCCTGTGGCTGGCGCTGCCGCTCGCTCTGGCCATGCGCCGCGTCACCCGCGCCGACCTGTAGCTGCAGGATCCCGTCAAGACGCCGCGGTCGCTTCGAGCCCAGCGCGATCGATCAGCACGAAGCCGTCTTTCTCGGTGAGCAGCACGTGCTCCTTCTGCCACCGGCTCATGATCCGGATCGCCGTTTCGATCGTCGTGCCGGTCAGATCCGCCAGCTCTTGTCGCGACAGCGGCATCGGCGCGAACACGCCGCCGCGACCGGGATCCGGCCGGCCGATCTGCTCGGCCAGCTTGAGGAAGAGCCGCGCGAATCGGGCCTCGACGCGGGCTCCGGTCAGCTCGGCCAGCCGGCGCGTCAATTCGGCGAGCCGAATCGTGAGCCCCGACAGGAGCCCCCGCACGAGCGGCGGATGGGCCTCGAGCAGACGGAAGAAGTCCGGTTGCTCGATCCGCAGGCACGTGGTGTCGTCGAGCGCGAGCGCCGAGGCGGGAAACGGTGCGCCCTCATAGAGCGCCACCGCACCAAGCGGATCGCCGGGCCCGAAGATTTCGAGGATGAGCTCTTTGCCGCCGGGCGTGGACTTGAAGACCTTGACGCGCCCCTCGACGATGGCGAGAAAGGCATCGCTCGGGTCGCCCTCGGTGAAGATCATCATCCCGCGGGGATGCACTCTCAGCCGCGCAACGGCGGCCACGCGGGTGCGGTCGGCAGGCGACAGCCGGCGAAAGACTGCAGTCCGGCGAAGCGCGTCCTCGACACTGGGCGTCGTCACGCCGGGATTCTATCCGACCTGCGGGCCGGCGCACGGCCTCACGAGAGCCGTTGTTCCAGCTCGAGCGCGCGCGGGAACAGCACGTCGTTCTCGGCTCGCAGGTGGGCGTGCACTGCCTGCTCGAACCGAGCTAACTCGCGGTAGCACCGGCGCCAGGTCTCCGATGCTTCGGAGGGCACCGCGAAGCCGTTGGTCGCTTCGCGCACGCGCGCCAGGCCCTCTTCGAGCCGGGCGTGTTCGGCTTCCATCAGACGGATCGGATAGAGAACGGTTGGGAACGGGAGGGGTGGACGCATCGCGCCTTCACGGTGTGCCTGAGCCATGGCGGCCAGCGCCGGGAACAAGATGGCCTCCTCCTTGGCGAGGTGGCCGAGCACCTGGTCGGTCAGGCTGGTGAACGCGGCTTGTACGTCGGCGAGCGCTGGGGCGGCTTGCGATTCGCGGACCATCATCGTGCCCAGCCACCCACGGATCAGCGGAACCGCGCCGTGCAGGTATGTGTGATGCCGCTCCACGATCGCGTCGCAGAGTGCATCGAGCGGTTGGTCCGGACGGTCCCAGCCAGCATCCACCATCGGCGGTTCTCGTGCGTGCCCTCAAGTGTCACGCTAGCGGCTGGCCCGTGCGATGGGTATGACCGCCGTCATACGGCGACCGTCAGGCGGTCGACTGGCCCGGACGCCGCTAGCTGACTTCGATCTGGCCGGTGGTCTTCGCCCGGATGAGCGACCACGACAAGCCGATGCCGAGGAGCACGCCCACGATCAGGAGCGCCACCCACACGATGGCCGAGCCAGTGAGGCTCAGGAGGTCGCGGTCGACGAGAAACCAGACGAACGCCGCGAAGATGCCGACACCAAGAAACAGGCCCCATCTGCCCAAGGCGATGAACGCGGTGCGGAGGCACATAATCCAGCCAGCGGTCAGCGCCAGCACTGCCAGCGCTTTGCCCGGCGTGAACGCCACCGGCGGGGTGGCCACCCAGTGGACGATGGAGTAGCCGCTCGGATTGAAGGTGGCGAGCACCAGGGCGAGGGCCAGCGCGATGCGGATGACAGTGCCCGATAGAGAAATGCCAGGTGATGCGGCCATAGTCGGCGATTCTACCAGGGGCGGTCCGCTTTGCCCATGTGGCCTCTCCTCAACACGCCGGCAGGTACACAATCACGCACGTGCCCAGACCCAGGGTGCTCTCGATGAGCAGACCGCCAGAGTGCGACACCACAATGCCGTGCACCGACGCGAGGCCGAGGCCAGCGGCCAAGTGGGGCGGCTTCGTGGAGTAGAACGGATCGCACACCACCGCCACAGACTCGGAGGGAATGCCCACACCGGAATCACGCACCGAGAGCGTCACGTACCGCCCTGGAGATGCGGAAATGTGGCGCGTGTCGAGCGGCGCTGCCAGGTGTTCCGGCGCCACGGTGAGCTCGAGGCGTCCGCCACCGGGCATGGCCTCGACGGCGTTCTCGAGCAGTTGCTCGAGCGCGGCCACGAGTTGCGCCTCGTCGGCGCTCACCACCAGCGGCCCTGGGCTGATCTGCACGTGGGTAGAAATTCCGGTCGGCAGGCTGCGCGTGACTCGCCGCAGCACACTACGCACGACGGGCTCAACCTCGACCGGCATCAGATGTGTCCGCTGCTGACCGCTGAACGTGAGGAGCTGGCGAGTCAACTCTGCCGCGCGCATGGCCGCCACCCGAATCTTACCGAAGTACTCGCGAGCCGCCGAGTCTGGCGACACCGTGGCTTCGCCGAGATCCGCGTTGCCAACCACTCGGGCCATGAGGTTGTTGAACTCGTGCGCGATCCCGCCGGCCAGCCTGCCGACGGCGTTCAATCGCTCGGCCTGTCGTCGCCCCTCGTTGTCAGCCTCCTGACGCGCGAGTTGCGAGGAGTGATGGGCTGACAGCAGCAGCCGCACAGCCAGCAGCATCGAGACGGTCACGAGCGTGGCCGCGAGCGGCAACGCATACGCCACCGGGCCACGCACGAGCACGAGCAACAGGCACGCGCCCACCGCGATCGGCACGCCGAGCGGCAGCGGGTTGAAATCGCGCATCCACTCGAACCTCGCGACGACTGGCGCCGTCGCGATCGGGTCGCGGCGCATGGTCAACGCCGCGGCCAGGGTTGGGAGTACGCCAAGATGGTAGACGGCGTTGCTCCAGGCCGCGTCGACATACCCGGCGCGCTCGAATTGCGCCAGCACGACGATCGGTACGTAGGCCGCCTGTCCTGCCACGAACCACCAGAACGTGCGCCGGGACGGCACCGCGAGCCCGCGGACGACTACCAGATTCACGCCAATGAGCAGGGCGATCTGCGCGGCGCCGAAGGCCAGCACGACCCGAAGGGCACCGGGCGTGGCGGTATTGGCCGCACTCGGCGACGTGACCAGCGTCCATCCGAGCAAGCCGAGTCCGCCGGCCGTGATGAGCAGATCGATCACGAGCGCCAATTGCTCGCCCTGCGCCGCCTGGCGGCGGGGATAGACAACCAGCGCCCAGCACGCGACGGCATAGACGACGAGCGTCCACAGCGTATCGAACGCATCGGAGATCAGTCTCGGCCCGCCTAGCGCTGGCGGCAGGAGAACGAGGTAGTTGACCACCGCAGCGACCGAGGCCCACCCCGTGATCGTCAGGGCCGAGCGAAGCCGCGGCGGAAGGTCGATGCGCGCGGCGGCCCAGAAGAATGCCGCGGCTTCCAGCGTGAGCCGGGTCGCGCTGGCGAGCATGTCGACCGCCGGGCCGAAGGGTGCGCCGCCACCCAGAGCGAACACGGTCAGCGGATACACGATGAGCGCCAACGCCCCCATCCAGACCCAGAGGGGCGCCCGTCGGAAGAGGATACTCAGTGGTTCGAGCGGCACGGGTGTCGTCGTTCGACCTATCGCGTGATCGTGGCAAGCAAGCGGTCGAGTGCGTCGTAGGGCGCAAACTCCTCGTGCTCGTAGATGTTCCAACCGGTGAACACGGCCACGACCTGCTTCTCCGGCACGACGATGAGCCGCTGCCCGCCATAGCCGAGCGCGGCGTAGGCGTAGGTCGAGCCGTCGGCGTGGGGCAGCACCCACCACTTGTAGCCATACTTGCGCGATCGCGGCCGACCTGGGCGCGTGTCGACGAGCGGTGAGGTGGCTTTGGCGACCCACCCCTCGGGCAGGAGCCGCATCCCGTCCCAGACGCCGTCGTTCAGATACAGGTAGCCGATCTTGGCCAGGTCGCGCCGCGTCATGTAGAGGCCGCCTTCAGTATCCGACAGACCCGTAGGCGTCCGCTTCCAGTAGGTGTCGGTGATGCCGAGGGGCGCAAAGAGGTGCTCGGCGGCGTACTCGTGGGCGTGCTTGCCGGTGGCGGTCTTGAGCACCTGCGCGAGGAGCTCGGTGTTGCCGCTGCTGTAGACGAACGTCGCGCCGGGCGTGTCGGCGAGCGGCTGGTCGAGCACGTACTGAATCCAGTCGTGGCTCCGCTCCATCGCGGCACAGCTGTTGGCCGGGTCCGTGTACGCGACGGTGCTCTCGTCCCATCTGATGCCGGTCGTCATCGTGAGCACGTGCGCGAGCGTGAGATCGGCCCGGCGCGGGTCTGCGTCCGACTGGCGGAAACCCGAGACGTACGGGGCCAGCTTCACGTCGACACCCGGAATCTCTCCGCGAGCGATGGCGATGCCGACGAGCGTAGACGTGATGCTCTTGGACGCCGACTGCATCGTGTGCAACGCGCCGTGCATGTAGTACGGGTGCCAGTCGGGGTCGTAGTAGTTATACGGCCCGCGCACCGGGTCTCTGCCCTCGAAGAGCTTGGCGAAGTCGTGGTCGTAACTCTTGTCGATGACCACGCGACCGTGGCGTGTCACGAGCATGCCGGTCACCTGGCCGTGCGCGCCCGCCGCGAATTCCGCGTCGAGGGCGTTCAGGGCCGCCACGTCGAACCCTTCCGCGTCCGGTGTCGACATCGTCCATCCCTTGGTGGGCCACGGCCAGGCAGGAGGTGTTGGTGGCGCGCTCGAGCACCCTGTCAGGAAGGCAGCGAGCACCACTGCCACGATCGCCTTGTGCATGTCGAGAGTCTCCTGGCCGCCGGTCGAAGGCGCCTGCGCGACGTTAGCACGAGGCCGAGCCGTTCTGGACGACCGGCGTGGCGGATCGCGCTAGCCACCGACGCGCGGTGCGACGCGCACGCCGTCAGCGAGAGCATCGCCGCGATAGAGCACGACCGTCGTGCTCTGGGCCACGCCGCTGGGAACCTCGGCCAACTGCGCCGTGCGGTGGCCCACCTGCACGAGGGTCCGGTGCGCGCGGCCCTCGCGCACGACGAAGACGTCCCAGTCAATAGGAACAGTACTCATGCTGCCGCGACCCGGATGAGATCGGAGCCTGCGTGATCGGCCCGGGCCCCAGTGACGCTCACGCCGGCCCGGGCGCGGGAGTCGCGGTCAGGGATGGGTCGTTACGCGGTGACGACCAGGTGCCTGCCAGCCGTTCACCACCAGCGTCTGGTCCAGATGGCCGACACGCCCAACTGATGGTCGCTCACCGTGCGACCAAAGCCACGAATTGCCGTGTGCCCCGCCCGCACCGTCAGCTCGGGGGTGAGCAGATAACCGAGCGTCGAGTCGATGGACCGAAACCGCTGGGGATCCACCGGCGTCGACAACGAACTGGCGACCCGTGGCGACCGCATGTCCGTGAACCGACTGTGGACGAATACACGCGGGGTAACCGTCTGTTGGACCTGCGCAGTCCATCCTTCGGAGGCGCGCGTGCCGCCCGGGGCTTCGAACCGGCTGCGCACCCACTCGCCGCTGAAGCGCGTGTAGCCGAACGCCACGTCGGCTTCGGCATTGAGGGTCGAGTAGTCGAGCGCCGATCCGGCCCCCTGGGCCTCGGCGTAGCGTCCGCGCGCGCCAGCGACACCGAACCGTATGCCTTGGCGGGGCGTGATGCCAGCTCCGACGATGACATTGGCGCCGCGCGAGAAACTGCCGGCTGGTTTCCAGAGCTCCACCGGCGGGCGGTCGACGACCGCCGCCCTCACGTCCCAGTGGTCGGTCGAGGCCGAGGCTTGCCCTCCGAGCGGATACACCGCCGAGATCAGCGACACGCGAGGCAGATCGGCACCCAGGGACGGCACGGGCATGTAGTAGGGACGGTGACACCACAGCAGGCCGGCGTTACTGTTGGCGCGATTCTCGGTCAGTCCGAGGCCGATGGGTGCCGGAAACTTCCCAGCTTCGAAGCGAAGGTTGGCACCGCGCTTGGTCTCGAAGCGCACCGACGCCTGATCGAGCAGCGTCTCCCAGTTGCCGCGTACGCGCCAGAGGACCGGCCGAATCGACAGTTGCCATCCTGACGCCAGTTCCACACCCGCAAACGCATCGACGATGAACTGCGTGCGCCAGGTGAAGTCCTCTGCGAAGTAGTCCTGGTAGCCGGCGACGGTGTCGAAGGCCACACGCCGCGACGCGGCCGTCTCGGCCGGCGCGTCTTGCGCTCGGGCCGCAGATGACGCCACCACCGCCATTCCGATCGTCGCCGCCAGCAGCCGCCGGAGTCGCGCGGCGCTCATCGTCCTACCGACCGTCGCGCCGAATCTGCCGCGAGGGCGCGAAAGGGCAGAATCACCTCATCCGCCGTTTCGTTGTCGGTCACGGCCGCTGACTTGGGCGCGTGCGTTGCGGCCTCGAGCGTCAACAGAGGCAACGAGGTCATGACGCGTGCCACGTCCATATCGAAGCCCGTGCCGGCGAACTGTGCCAGTTCGGCCAGCGCGTCGGCCACGGGCCGGCCGGGGCGGTACGCGCGTGCGCTCGTGATGGCGTCGAAGGCGTCGGCGCCGTGGACGATCGCGGCCAAGCGGGGAATCTGTGAGCCACTCATGCCGTGCGGATAGCCCCGTCCGTCGGGCTGTTCGTGATGCAGCTCGACGATTTGGAGCACTTCGGGCTGAAGACGTAAAGGCTCGAGAATGCGCGCGCCGATCGTGGGGTGTCGTTCGATCTGCGCGAACTCTTCGTCGGTGAGTGTGCCCGGCTTACGCAGAATGGCATCGGGCACGCCGATCTTGCCGATGTCGTGCAGCAGCGCGCCCAGGCGCAGCATGTCGAGCTCGTGGCCTGAGAGTCCCAGCTCGCGTCCGACCACGACCGACAATGCCGAGACGCGCTCGGAGTGGCCGGCCGTGTAGCGATCGCGCGCGTCGAGGGCGGCCGCCAGCGAGCCAATCACGCCGAGAGACGATGCTTCCGCCTCGGCTTCCGCGGCTTTGATGCTGAGTCGCAACGAATCGAACGTGGCCGTGAGGTCGTCGAGTTCGCGGCTGGCGCCTGCCGGGATGAGCGCGTCATCGAACCGTCGCTCTCGCGCCATGACCGCCAGCGTGACGGTGAGCTCGTCGATGGGGCGCGTCAGGGTGCGCGCCAGCCACGCGCTGCCGAGGCCCGCCAGCAGCAAAGAGCCAACGCCGACCACCGCAAGCACCATTGCGGCGTCGGCGGTCGAGGCGCGCGTGGCCGCGCTCACGGAGCCGAGCGCGTAGGTCGCTGCGCGATCGACGACCGACAGCTGTCGGACGACGTACTCGTCGCCGCCAACACTGACGGTGCCGGAGACGGGCAGGCGCACCTGTGCCACGGCGAGGTTGAGGCCCGGCGGCCCCGAACTGGCCACCACCTCACCATCGAGCAGGACGACCACGTCGGTGGCGGCATCAGCCGCGAGCTCGCGCGCATAGGCGCCGTCGAGTGGCGAGGCCAGCAGGAACTCGCCGACCACCTCGTCGTTGAAGACCAAAGGGACCACGGTGGTGAGATAGACGCGCGCGCCGCTGCGGACGACCGCCTCGACCGGATCGGCCGTGGGCCAGGCGCGCGGCGCGACGACCTGACCGGTGGTCCAGTCCTCCGCCAGGGGGCCCACGGTGGCCATGATGCGGCCGCGCCCGTCGGTGACGCTCAGGGCCGGCACGCCGGTGACCCGCTGCACTTTCGCCAGTTCGCCGCGCACGGTCTGGGCGAGCTGGTCGACGGGTCCGTCCGCGCGGCTCTCGGACTGGTACGTGTCGACCGCGGCCTTCAGCGTGGGACTCTCAGCCAGCATCGCCGCCTGTGCGAGCCGGTCGCGCTTGCGCCGGTGTTCGACGTCACCAAACCGCTGCTGACTGCGCTCGAGATTGTCGGTCACGGCAACCGTCAGTCGGACCCGCGCCTGCCACGACAGCACGAGGAACACCGCCGCAAGTACGAGGGCGATGACGCCGAAGCTGAAGCCGAGCACCTTGGCGACGAGCCGGGGTGCGCGCGGGCGCGCCGGACCGCGATGGCTCATGGCGTGTCGGTGAGCGGCAGCGAGAAGTTGAGTGAGACCGAACCGCCGTCGGCAACGAGGGCCTCGTGCGCCACTTCACCTACCCGTTCGTGCCACGCCACCACACGGTAGCGTCCTGCGGGCACCCTGGGTAGCGCGAAGCGTCCCGCGGCGTCTGGCTGCGTGAAGTAGGGATGACTAAAGACGCGCACGAGCGCGGTCATATGTGAGTGGAGGTGACAGAAGACCTTCACGATGCCCGGCGAATCGAAGCGCCGGCCCTTGGACTCGCCGCGGGGATACCGGCCCAGGTCGAACGTGGCGCCGCGCGAGAGCGAGAAGACGTTGTGGAAGATGCCGTCGTCGTTGGGGAAGTCGATCGTCGTCCCGACCGTGACGGGTGTCACTCTCGGCACAAATACTTCGTTGGTCTGTCGAACCGTGGCTTGGCTGGGGGGCGCCGCGATGCTGGTGGACAGGTCGACAAACACCACTACGTTGGCGAGCTCTGACCCGCCCGCGGTCGAAGCCACGGTTACCGTGCGGCCCGGATAGGCGCCCGCCGAGCCAAGCCGCCTGGTCGGGCGGGTCTCGACCGAGACCTGGCCCTCGACCGTGCCGCCGACGGTTACTACTGCCCGTGGCTGCACCACGGTCGACGCGATCCCGAGCGCCGCGCAGATCCACCAGGCCGGTCTGCGTCTTTTGCGCGAGCGTTCCACGCCCGTCGTATCGGTTAGCGGGGGAGCGCTCGTTAGACACAGGTCACCCTGGCGCCGGCTGGGCGGAGGCGAAGACGCCGAGCTGGTTGACTAGCTGCCGAAGATCCGTCCCTTGGCCTGCGTATCGGCGTGACGGCCTAGCCAGGTCGGGCCGAGATGGAACAAGCTGTAGACGTTCTACGTCCATGGGTGTAGAGCGTCTACACCCATGACCAAGCCCCCCGACGACCGCCGCCTGGACCTGCTGCAGGGCACCCTCGACATGCTGGTGCTGCGCACGCTGCAGTGGGGGCCGCAGCATGGCCACGGCATCGGCAACTCGATCCGCACCCAGTCGGACGACCTGCTCAGGGTCGAAACCGGCTCGCTCTACCCGGCGCTGCACCGGCTCGAGAAACGCGGGTGGCTGAAGTCCAAGTGGGCCATCAGCGAAGCCAATCAGCGGGCGAAGTACTACGAACTGACGGCCGCGGGCAAGGCCCAACTGGCGCGCGAGCAGGACCGCTGGTCGCAGCTCGTCATGGCCATCGGCCGGATCATGCTGCCCGCCACGGCGGGGGAGGAGTAGTCATGCGACCTGACGAGCGCGAGCTCGACGAGGAAATCCGCGGCCATCTGGCGTTGAGCATCAAGGAGCGCGTCGATCGCGGTGAGCATCCGGACGAGGCCCGGCGGGCCGCCTTGGCCGAGTTCGGCTACGTGCCGGCTGCCCGCGAGTCGATGCGGCGCGTGTGGTACGGACGGTGGTTCGATGCCGGTGCCGCTCTGGCGCTCGACCTGCGCGTAGGACTGCGGTCGTTGCGGCGCGCGAAAGGGTTGTCGCTCGCCGTGATGACGACGCTGGCGCTCGGCATTGGCGCCAACGCCGCCATCTTCAGCGTGGTGCGCGGGGTGCTGCTGCGCCCGCTCGTGAATCGCGACGAAGACCGCCTCCTGTACATCCGCCAGAGCGCCCCGACGCTCGGCGCCGGGAACATGACGTTCTCCGTGCCCGAGATCGCGGACCTGAAGGCCCGGGTCACCGCGATTGGCGCCTTTGGCGACTTCTCGACGATTGACTTCACGATGATTGGGATCGGCGAGCCGCGCGTCGTCCACGCGGGTGTGGTGAGCGGGTCTTTCTTCCAGGTGATGGGGCTGCGAGCCGTGCTCGGACGCCTGCTGACGCCCGAGGACGACGGGGCCGCCGCCGCAGGGGCGGTCGTGCTGACGCATCGCTTCTGGTCGAGCGCCCTTGCCAGCGACCGGTCGGTGCTCGGGAAGACCGTGCGGCTCGGGTCGCGCACCGCCACGGTAGTCGGCGTGCTGGAGCCGTCGGTGCCGTATCCGGTCGACACCGAGATCATCGCCAACGTCGTCACGAGTCCGCACCATCTCGACGCCACCATGGTCACGGGACGCACGCACCGGATGACCGAGCTCTTCGGCCGCCTCGCGCCCGGCGCATCGCTGACGACGGCACGCGCGGAACTCACGGCGGCACATGCGGCCATGCGCCAGGAGCATCCAGAGGCGTCGGCGGGGCGCACCGACGTGCGACTGACCGTGCAGCCACTGCGCGATCAGATCGTCACGCCCGCCCGCACGATCCTGCTGGTGTTGCTACTGACGGCCGCGGTCGTCTTCCTGGTCGCGTGTTCGAATGTGGCCAATCTGATCCTGGCGCGCTCGGTACGGCGCGAAGCCGAATTGACGGTGCGCGCCGCGCTGGGGGCGAGCCGAGGTGCGCTCAGGCGCACGCTGCTGGCTGAGAGTCTGGTCTTGTGCGGCGCGGGCGCTGGGCTGGGGATCCTGCTGGCGCGGCCGCTGGTCGCGGTGGTGGCCCGCTACGCCTCGCGCTTCTCCATGCGCGCCACCGAGGTCACGGTCGATGCGAGCCTGCTGTGGATGGGCGCGGGCCTGGCGATTGTGGCGTCGGTGCTGCTCGCCTACATCCCGACGCTGCCGGCGACCGACGGCGCGGCTGGCGGCACGAGGCTGACTCCCGGCGGCGTCCGGATCACGCCCGCCACGAATCGGCGTCTGCGGATGTTCGCCACGGCGCAGGTGGCATGCTCGTTCGTGCTGCTAACCGGCGCGGGCATGCTGCTGGCGGCGCTCGTGTCCCTGCAGACCGCCCCCCCTGGCTACCATCTGCGAGAGGTGCTGGCGCTGGACGTGCCGCTGCCGATCGAATCGTTCGGGCCGAAGTCCCTGACCTTCTTCGACGAGGCCATGCGCCGTGTGTCGGCCTTGCCGGGAGTGACCAGCGTGGCGGCCAGCAACGTCGTGCCGTGGCGCGACCTGGGCAAGTTCGGGCCGTTCTCGTTTGCGGTCGAAGGCCACACGCCCGTGGACGGCGACGAGGCCCCCCACGGGCGCCTTCGCAACGTCACTCCGGGCTACTTCGCGACCCTGGGCGTGCCGCTCGTGGCGGGCCGCGACTTCACCGACGACGATCGGCGGGGCAGTGAACTCGTGGCGATTGTGAGTCAGGGCATCGCCGAGCGCTTATTCCCAGACGGTGACGCGGTGAACCACCACATATGGTGGACCGACCCGGTGCTGGGCGACGACCGTCGGCGCATCGTGGGGGTCGTCGCGGATGTGAACGACGAGGCCATCAGTCCTGGACCGGGGCTCAACATCTACAACCCGCTGCGCCAGGTGCCGTTTGGCGGCCGGCTGCTGGTCCGCGCGGCCGGCGATCCCTATGCGCTGGTGCCAGCGCTCACGCGGGTCATTCGCGAGATCTCTGCGGAGCAGCCGGTGGAGCGCGCCGCAACGCTTGCCGACGTGCGCGCGGAGATGCTCACCCCCGACCGGCTCAACGCGCTCGTGGTCTCAGGGTTCGCCGGCCTCGCGCTCCTCATCGCGATTGTGGGCGTGGCTGGCGTGTTGGCCTTCTCGGTGAGCGCGCGCACGCGCGAGTTCGGCGTGCGGTTGGCCATCGGCTCCACGCCTGGTGACCTGATGGCGCGCGTCTTGCGCGAGGGCACGGGCATGGTTGTGGTTGGCGTGGTGGCCGGAACCGTCGGCGGCTACGTGCTGGCTCGACTGGCGCAGAGCTTCGTGGGCGACCTGCCGCTTCCCGGGGCGCTGCCCACCGTCGGCGCTGCGGCTCTGCTGGTCGGCGCCGCGGTGCTGGCCGCTCTGATTCCTGCCGCCCGAGCGTCGCGGGTGGACGTCGTGCAGGCGCTGCGGTCGGAATGAGCCGGCGCGGCTGTTCTTCCGGCCGGGGCGGCCGGCCGCCTGGCCCGCCCGCCTGCACTTCGTCGCAACGCCGAGAGCCCGCCGCCTCCCTGCGGTCCCGGCCTTGCCAGTTGAAGCGGGCTGACAGTCCCTGTACAGTGGCCGTGTTCCGACTTGGCGTGGGCTTCGGCATCAATGGAGAATCCAATGAGCGGACCGCAAGAGATGGGCATAAGAGTCGTCGCGGTGGTCTTGTCCAAAGCCCGGACTGATTCGGAGTTCAGGAAGAAGTTGCTGGCCGACCCGAACGGCGCGCTGACGTCGCTTGGCATCGACGTGCCCGCGGGCGTTGCGATCAGGTTCGTCGAAGACACGCCCACGCTGTGGCACTTCGTGATTCCAGGCCCCCGCGGCGACGGCGAGTTGTCCGAGAGCGATCTCGACAAAGTGGCTGGCGGAATGGCACCCATGCAACTCGGTCGCCCCCGCAACTTGCAGTAAGGGTCGCAGCGCGGCTTCTGGAACGCGATGACGCCGAGCGACGTACGGCAGACGAGGGCCAGTTTCGATTACCAGTGGTCGCGCTTGTCTGCAGGCCAGAGCTCGCTGGCCGACCCGGAGTTCAAGGAAGCGCTGCCAGCCTTCATCTGCCGGCTGACCCAGCTCGACCCTCAATGGTTTGCTGGCAAGCACGTGCTCGATGCCGGTTGCGGAACGGGCCGGCACGCCTTCGGGCTATGTCGGCTGGGCGCCCGAGTGACGGCCGTCGATGCATCGATGCCCGCCTTGCGGCGCACCCGCGACAACTGCGCCGGGTCTCCAGGCTTCATGGGCGCCGTCGCCGCCGACTTGTTGGCCCCGTTGCCGCTCGATGCCGTGTTCGATCTGGTCTGGAGCTACGGCGTGCTGCACCACACCGGCGACACTCGGCGGGCGTTTCAGAACATCGCCGGCCACGTCCGGCACGGTGGCTATCTGTTCGTGATGTTGTACGGCGCGCCTCGGCCCGATCGCTTCGACGACCATCAGGATCTCGCGTCGATCGTCCGGTGGCGACTGCGCTGCGAAGCGATGACGTTTGCCGAGAAAGTCCAGGTGCTGAAACAGGTCGTCCCCGACGACCGTCTGCTCGAGTACTTCGACGTCGTGTCACCGTGGATCAACGACACGCTCACCTACGAGGAGTTGCGCGGCTGGTGTGGCGACCTGGGGTTCACGCCGAGGCGACTGGTGGACGAACGGGATCACTACATCATCGCTCGCCGGTCAGGCGGATAGACCGGTGGCAGGCTCGCTCGTAGTACTCGGTCTCGGCATTCGCGCCATCGGCCACGTCTCGGTCGAAGCCATCGCGCAGATGGAGACCGCCGATACGCTCCTCTACCTGGTCGGCGACGCCACTGCCGAAAATCTCGTCACGGGGTTGCACCCGCAGGCGTTTTCGCTGGCGCTCTACTACCAAGCGGGCCGCCCGAGGGCCGACGCCTACGAAGCCATGATCGACCACGTGCTCGGGAGCGTCCGTCGCGGCGATCGAACCGTGGTCGCCTGCTACGGGCATCCCGCCATCTGTGCCTACGCGCCGCATGAGGCGATTCGTCGAGCCCGGGCAGAGGGGTTCGTCGCGGTCATGCTGCCAGCGGTCTCGTCAGTCGACTGTCTGTTTGCCGACCTCGGCGTCGACCCCGCAGACGGCGGATGTCAGATGTATGAGGCTTCCGAGTTCTTCGTGAACGTATGCCGGCCTGATCCGTCGAGCCACTTGATTCTCTGGCAGGTCGGCATGTTCGGTGAATGGAACCATCGCGCCGGTATTGCCGATGCCCGCGATCTGACGCTGCTCGTGCAGAAACTCTGTACGGTGTACCCGTCGTCGCACCTCGCGACGCTCTACGAAGCGTCCACGTCGGTCGGCCGCGGTCCTCAATTGGTCCGCGTGCCGCTCGGTGCGTTGGCCTCCGTGCCGATGCAGCGCGGCGCCACTCTGTACTTGCCGCCGTCCTGCTCGCGAACCGCCGACCCGGCGTGGCTGCACATGCTCGAGGCGACGTAGCCGACTGCCCCAAAATCTTGTGAAGCCGTGTCCCGGCCCGACTGGGTGAATCGAACATCACGAGCCCGTCGGCCCGCGGCGCCAGCAGTCGCGGGCCGGGGCCTGGGCCTCGGGCGCTCGCGCAGGGCGCTACGGCGTGAGGGCCAGTACGCGCAGCGGGCTGCCGCTGCCCTGTACGATCTTGAGCGGTGCCGCGATCACCACCGCGCCCGTGGCCGGCAGCTGGTCCAGATTGCAGAGGCTGGCCAGGCCGAACTTCCCGGCGCCGTGCATGATGGTGTGATTGGGGAACGGCGGATCGAACGTGCCGGCTTGTCCGGCATCCGTGCCGATCGTCTCGACACCGACGCCGAGGACATTACGGTCGTGCGCCAGCATCGCCGAGGCGCGCGCGTCGAAGCCCGGACTGTGCGGGCCATCCGCCGCGACGTTGATAAAGGCCTCGGCGCCCGTGCGACGGCTCCAGCCCGTGCGCAGCAGCACCCACGCGCCGGCCGGGATGCGCCCGTGCGCCGCCTCCCACGCCTCGATGCGTTCTGGCGTGAGCAGGAAGTCCGGATTCGCCGCCACGTCGGCGGTGACGTCGATCACGCACGCCGGGCCCACGAACTGGCGCGCCGGAATCGTGTCGCAGCTGTTGTCGGGCAGGTCTTTCCCCGTCACCCAGTGCACCGGCGCATCGAAATGCGTACCCGTGTGTTCGCCGAAGGTCAGCGTGTTCCAATACCAGGCGGGCCCCTTGGCGTCGTAGCGCGAGATGGTCTCGATGGTCACGCCGGGTGACGGCGCGAAGATCGGCGGCAGGCCGATCACGGGCGTGTCGGGGCCGAGCGGCTGCGTCAGGTCCACGACCCGCACGCGACCGGCGGTGAGTTCGTCAACGAGCTGCTGAAGGATCGGCGGCATGGGTGAGATACCTCTGGAACTGAAAACGATTTTCGAGGAGTGACAACCCGGTGACGTACGCCGACGGCCCCACGGCCTGCACCTTGGCCACGATGGTCGTGAGCGTCCGGGCCGCGAGGGCCTCGTCGACCGCGGTCACGAAGGCGTCGAGCGTCGTCACGGTGCACGTGCGCGGCACGCCGGCCGCCGCTGCAATCGCGGCCAGGTCGCTGCCCGTCGACGTGGCCGTAGGAAAGCCGCCGACCGAGAGCAGACTCTCGTTGTCGAACACGACATGCAGCAGGTTCTGCGGGCGGTAGCGCGCCAGCGTCGTCAGCCCGCCCAGGTTCATGAGCAGCGAGCCGTCGCCATCGAACACGATCACCTGGCGACGGGGTTGCGCCAGCGCCACGCCCAGCCCGAGCGACGAAGCCAGTCCCATCGCATGCTGCAGATAGAAGAAGTTCGGTTGGTGTCCAAGCGACTGCAACTCGGCCGCCACCGCCCCCATGATCGTGACGACCGCCGCGTCGCCAAGCCGGGGATAAACCGCCGCAAGCGCATCGAGCCGGGTCATGCCGGACCCTGGGACGAGGGTCACGACGGCTCCTCCCACATCAGGTCGCGGCAGAGCAGTAGCGCCACGGGCTTGTTCGAACTGGAGGCCAGGGTCTGCGCCTGGTTGATGCGGCGCACGACGTGCGCAGGGTCGTCGAGCAACAGGTACGGGATGCGCAACGCCTTCAGCACATCTTCCGTCACGCCGCCGCCTTCGGTCTGCCAGGGGTCGCGTTCGCCGAACGTGCCGCGATGGCTGATGAGCATCAGGAGCGGGATGCGGTACAGCTGCGCACAGGACACGATGCCGTTGACCGCGGCCAGGAATCCGTGGTTCTGCATGAGCATCGCCGATTTCACGCCCGCCAGATGCGCGCCGGCCGAGATGCCCACGCCCTCTTCTTCTTTGGCGAGCCGCACGAGCGTGACGTCCGGGTCGTCCTCGGCCATGCGGATGAGGTGCACGAGCCACGTCTCGGGCAACGCGGACATCACACGGATACCGCACGCCTTAAGGGCGTCGTAGACGATCTTCGAGTGTCCGGCAGAGACGGGTGACACGCGCCGTCAGCATACACCGAGCGCCGCAGGCCACCACGTCGGGCTACGCTCGGCGACGAGCTGCGCGCGCCCGACGGTATAGTCCAACGGCGGCCAGCGTGCTGCCCGCGGCGATCACAAACGAGAGCAGGGTGCTCTGGATATTGTCCTCGATGGCCGTGAGCACCTTGCCCATGAAGCCGGTATCCGGAGCGCACAACGGCGAGTTTGCCAGGATCACCAGTTCCATGCCCCTGGGCAGGAAGAACGCGTTGGTCTGCTCGACGAACCGGCCGCCGTCGAAGCTCCAGAAGCCGCCTTTGGCGTAGATGCGGCCGAGCGGCGTGTCCCGCTTCATGTCCAGGCCGAACTGGCGGTCCAGCATGGTCTGGGCCCGGGCCTGGTCGACGATCACGCCACGGCGGCGAAAGGCCGCCATCACCCGGAGCAGGTCATCGACCGAGAGGTGCCAGCCGATGCACCCGCTCATCGTCGACAGGTCGCCCGAGTTCCAGCCGGAAGCGTTGGGCGGAAAAGGGTAGGCCAGCGCCTGATCCGCCGGGTGCGCGAGCGTCGACGCCACGCCCGCCGGCGCAAAGACGTTGTCGCTGACGTAGCGCGAGTAGTAGCGAATCGTCGTGACGTCCCAGTAGGCGTCGGTGGCGCCCGGGATCAGGTTGAACAAATACGGCGCGTCGATGGTGCTGATCAGGATGCGGCACAGGCCGTAGTTCAGATTCCGGTATCCCGGCTTGCCGGCCGTGCCGATGGCGATCTGGTCCTTCATGAACTGGAAGTCGGACGGTCCTGCCTCGTCGGCGAGTACGAGCCCCGACGTGTGAGTCAACAGGTGCCGGAAGGTGAGCCGGTCCACGCCCGGGCCCTGCTGCCAGTACTTCGGCAACCACGGCGAGATCCGCGCGTCCGCCGAGAGGTTGCGGCTGTAGAGCAGCTTCGTCATTGCCATCGCGGTGACGAGTTTGCTGACACTGGCAACGTGCATCTGGGCGTCGGCCGTCCACGGCACGCCGCCGTCGGCCGGCGTCCTCGACCAGTTCCACTGCTGGTCGATGAGCGTGCGGCTGTAACGACGAAGCTGCAGTGAGTACCCCGACAGGCACCCGCTCAGCAGCGCGCGAAGATCGCGAGCCAGGCCGTCGACGTCGAGGCGGTAGAACAGTCCGGATGGGGGCGGCGCCTCGGCCATGTCGTTGGCGTCGTTCCCCGCCTCGCGCAGCGCGATGCCGAGGGCGGCGGTCGAGACGTGGTCGGGGCGGAAGACGTGGTTCCGCACCATGTCTTCCGTCAGTCCCAGCGTGTGCAGGATGTCGACCGAGCGCGCGTCAGCAGGATCCATGCGTCACCGTAGCACCAAGCCCGGAGGAGCCGTAGTGTTTCTGCGAGTCGCACGCGCCGCCGTTCGCCAACGTCACCGGCGTTCGTGCCGGCGAGGCGGCCGTCACGGTGTCGAAGTCGCGGCCCCAATCTGGCATGGCAACAGCGCCCTATGGCATGCTCACACCTGAACGAGGAAGATTGGAGGAGGCCTTGAGTCTTACGGTCATGAACGTCAGCCTGGAGCCGCCATGCCAGTGAAAGCGCTGCCGAGTTCCGCACCCATGTCTGGCAAGGCCAAGCTGAAGGTCAAGGTCGCGGCGCCCGCGAAGCCCGGCTCCCGAGTCGTCGACCAGCGAATCCCCGGCGTGGCGGGATGGCGCGGCCAGGCGCTGGCTCACATGCGGGCGCTGATTCTTGAAGCCGACCCCGCGATGCTCGAGGAATGCAAATGGAAGAAGCCGTCGAATGGGATGGTGGGGATCCCGGTCTGGTCGCACGACGGGATCGTCTGCACTGGCGAGACGTACGCGAAAGCCGTGAAGCTCACGTTCGCCCGGGGCGCGAGCATCCCAGACCCATCGCGCCTCTTCAATGCCAGCTTGGCAGGCAACATGCGAAGGGCAATCGACATCCACGAAGGGGAGCGGGTCGACGCGCGCGCGTTCAAGGTCCTCGTGAAGGCGGCGGTGGCCCACAATGGCGCCTTGACGAAGAAGGCCAGGCCCCGTGCGCCTGAGGCCAGGCCGGTGAAACTCCTGACGGGCGGCAATCCGCAGATCGCGAAGGCGGACGGCGACGCGCCCGTGCAGGCGTACTTGGCCGCGTTGCCGGGCTGGAAGCGCGATCTCGGGACGCGCCTTGACGCGATCATCGCGCGGCACGTGCCCAACGTACGCAAGGCCGTGAAGTGGAACTCGCCGTTCTACGGCATCGAGGGCCAGGGCTGGTTCCTGTCGTTCCATGCCTTCACCCACTACGTCAAGGTGACCTTCTTCCGAGGCACGTCACTGCGACCGGTTCCGCCCGGTGGCACGGGCAAGGACGCGCGCTGGATCGACATTCACGAGGACGATCTCGACGAGTCGCGGCTGGCAACCTGGGTGAAGCAGGCGGCTGCCGCGCCCGGCTGGGTCCCGTAGTGTTGTCCCCGTGGCCCGGGCGAGAAGGGGGGTGAACCATGCCCGACACGCCGCTTATCTTGATCGGCAGCTCGCGCAGTGACCTGCGAGCCTTTCTAGAACTGCCGCGTCGCCTGGCCGGCTTTCAGCTGCGCCGAGTGCAGCAGCCTTGACCCGGACGACTGGAAGCTGATGCCCGCAGTTGGGCCCGGTGTCCGCGAGATCGGATTCGCGTCGAGGGCGCCCATCGGGTGTTCTACGTCGCGACACTGGCAGATGCGATCGATGTGCTTCATGCGTTCGAGAAAAAACCCCAGAAGACCACGCAGCACGACCTCGAGATTGGCCGCGAACGTTTCAGGGCGGTGGGGAAACTGAGGCAAGAACATGGCAAAGCCAAGCGCCGCTAGGGTCACGCCGTCCACCGGCAACGTCTTCAGCGATCTGGGATTCGCGAAGGAGGAAGCCGAGCACCTGCTCGTCCGCGCCGACCTGCTCATTCAGGCCAAGAAGGTCATCAAGACGAAGGCGCTCAAGCAGGCGCAGGCGGCCAAGCTACTGCGCGTCACGCAACCGCGCGTCAGCGACCTGCTGCGCGGCCGCATCGATCTGTTCAGCACGGACGCGCTCATCGACATGCTGGCGCGTCTGGGCGTGGGCGTGCGTTTGGTAGTGAAGCCGACGAAATCTGGACGGGCTGCGTGACGCCATCTTAGGGTAGGGTATCGGCCATGGACGCACTCTGGCAGGACGTCCGCTACGCCGTGCGGCGGATCCGGAAGCATCCGGGCGTGTCTGCCGCGGCTGTGCTGACGGTCGGACTCGCGATCGGCACGGCCACCATTGTCTTCTCGGCCCTCGACGCACTGCTCCTGCGTCCGCCCTCGTTTCGAGATCCGACCTCTCTTGTTCAGGCGGAGTACATCCTGGGCGACGGCGTCACTACGTCGGTGAGCGTGCGACGGAACGAGGTGGAGTTCTGGGCGGGGCAGCGCGAGATCTTCTCAGCCTTCGAGGGCTACTACCTCGACAACCTCACGGTCCTCGGCTCGGTCCAGGCCCGGACGATCACGGCGGTGCGCGTCACTGACGGCCTGATGGCGATGCTTGGCGTCGACGCCGCTCAGGGGCGCTATGTCGTTGCCGGCGATGGGGGAGCCGCCACGCAGCCACCAGCAGTCGTGCTGTCACATGGGTTGTGGCAGAGCGCCTTTGGCGCCGACCCCGCGATTGTCGGCCGGGTGGTGCGGCTCGATGCCATGCCGCACACCGTTATCGGCGTGATGGGACCGACGTTTCGGTTTCCGTTCGCGACCGTGCAGGCATGGGTCGGGATTCCAGCGACGCCACCTGAGCCGAATGCGCGCTCCACGAACTACCGACCGGTAGGCCGCCTCACGGCTGGCGTCAGCGCCACGCTGGCAGCCGAACGAATGGACGTCATCCGCGGCGAGCACCCTGAGCTCAAGGGCCTCACCGGTAGGCGCGCGAATCTCTATCGGTTCGGTTCGAGGCAGGTCGGATCACGTGCCCGTCAGGTGCTCTGGATGCTGTTCGCGGCAGCCGTCCTACTCGTGCTTGTGGCGACAGCCAACGTCGTGAACCTGTTGGTCACCGAGGGCGAATCGCACGCGCGACAACTCGCTGTCTGTGCTGCACTGGGCGCCTCGTTCGCACACTTGCTCCGAGGACGCGTCATCGAAGGCGTGATCCTGACCGGAGCGGGTGCCGCGGTCGGCTTGTGCGTGGGCTGGGCGGGGTTGCCGTTGTTTGTACGAAACGCGCCCAGGGAACTCTGGGTCGTGCAGGTCAATGACATCGCCGTCGAGTGGCGGGTCGTGGCGGCGGCAACACTGCTCGCCTTGGGATGTGGCGTTGCTGCGGCGGTTATGTCGGTCATGCGGACACGGGTCGGGGACCCCCGGTTGTTGCGTTCCGGTGCTCGTGTCCAGCACGGCTCCAGGGGACGCTGGATCGCGGGGGCACAGGTCGCCATCGTGACGGTGATGCTGGTGGGCGGGAGCCTGCTGGCGCGCAGCTATCTGCACATGACCGAGGTGCAGCCCGGAGTCGCCGTAGACCGGATCGTGGCGTTCTCGGTCGAGGCGCCGGCGTGGCGGCACCTATCCGACGAGGGCGCGGCTCAGCTCTTTGCGCGCATGGAAGGCGAGATCGCCGCAGTGGTCGGCGTCGATCGCGTAACTACATCGCCAGACGGCGTCCCGCCGTCGGTCAGCTTCGATTTCGACCTGGCCATCGAGATCGAAGGTCGAGGCGCCGTCGTCGCAAACGATCACGACCTGGTGATGACCGTCGGCCGTGTTGGGGCCGGGTATCTGGAGACGTTGGGGATTCCGCTGCGGTCGGGCCGTGGCATCACCGCCGACGACCGAATCGGCGCGCCGGCGGCTGCGGTCGTCAACGAGACGTTTGCGCGACGTTTCTGGCCCGACGGTGGCGCGGTGGGCAGCCGGTTCCGGACCAAGGACAACGCGCCTGGTGCCCCGGGCTGGGCCGAGTCCGAGTGGCGCACCGTCGTCGGGGTGGCCGGAGACGTCTATCAACATGATGCGCTCGCGGAGCGCCCCCCGATAGGCGTGTACTACGCGGCCGCGCAAGACACGTCGCCGCGGCCCTATCGGACGTTCGTGGTGCGGGCGGCCACGACGAGCCCCGGCGCCCTCGTGCCCGGCCTGGCCGCGGCCATTCACCGAGTGGACCCCGAAGTGCCCGTCGATGAGTTCGAGACAGGCGCGGAGATGTACGCGCAGTTCTTCGCGGCACCACGCTTCTACTCGCTGCTCACGACCTGGATGTCGAGCCTCGGCTTGCTGCTGGCGGTGGTGGGCGTCGTTGGCGTGTCGCTCGTGTCGACGGCCCGCCGGACCACCGAGTTCGGTGTCCGTCTGGCGCTCGGCGCGATGCCCCGACAGATCGCGCGGCTCGTGCTTGGCCAGGCGGCAGCCGTGGTCGTCGGTGGCCTTGTTGTCGGGCTCGTCGGCGGCTGGTTCGCCAGTCGCGCGCTGACGGGACTGGTAGTCGGCGTGTCGCCCACTGATCCTGAAAGCCTCGCTGCCTCGGCCGGGCTCCTGGGTGGGCTCGCCCTCCTCGGCTGTTGGTGGCCAGCGCGTCGCGCGCTGCGCGTCACGCCGATCGAGGCACTACGCGAAGAGTAATGGCTTTCGAACCGGCGGCTCCCTGTCCCGCTGCCTCCAAGAGCCGCAGCTGCCGCGTCTTTCACATGCGCGGATCGGAGGAGAGCGGCTCGGGCTCGGCGACCGTCGACGCTCGGGTCGCCGCTCTTCCCGGCCGCGCCCGGCGACCGTGTACGCGGTGCGTTCAAGTCGCCCGGACTGCGTAACGTGGAGCTGACAGGGCCGTACTTCTACACGGGTGGCGCGGCCTGGCTCGAGCAGTTGCTCGAGTTCTAACCGCGCAACGGCGACGGGCCGGCGGCAACCTGGGGCCAGGCATGGAGGACATACGTCGACAGGCAGTACTGCGGTAGGCCGACTTGTGGGCGCTCGTCGACGCCGCCGGTCGGACCGGAAATCCAGTGCCCCTGCAGACGTTCGTCGAACAGTTGCAGGGCGCGGGACGTGACGGGTCGCGGGCGCACACGCTGCAGCAGGCCCGCCCGCCATAGTAATCGTTGCGTGTCGGGAGATCGCGCGACGCGAAGACCCGGGCTATACTGCGCGGCAACATGCTCAAATCTGTGTCGCTTGCTGCGCTACTCGTCCTCCTGGCTGTCCCGCGCGTCGTCCACGCCCAAGCCAATTCGCTGTTCATCGAAGATCTGACCTGGGAAGAAGTGGCCGCGGCACTCAAGGCCGGCAAGACCACCGCGCTTATCTATACCGGCGGTGGGGAACAGAACGGCCCCCATCTGGCGTTTGGCAAACACAACGCCGTGGCGCGCTATCTTTCGGAACGCATCGCGAAGGAACTCGGCAATGCGCTGATCTACCCGGTGCTCCCGTTTACACCCGCGGGCGACCCGTCGAAAAAGGAAGGCCAGTTTGCGTTTCCCGGTACCAGCGGAATCACCGATGAGACCTACGGCATGGTCTTGCGGGACCTGGTGCTGGGCGCCGCGACTGCCGGCTTCCGCGACATCATCCTGATCGGCGACCACGGCGGCGGCCAGGATGTGCTGAAGCAGACCGCTGCGACGCTCGATGCCAGGTTCAAACCCTCCGGCGCCCGGGTGTTCTACTGCGACGATCTGTACTTCAAGTCCCGTGACGAATTTTCCGCATATCTGCGCGATCACCAGATCGGCGGGGAGGGCCATGCGGGCGTGGAGGACACCTCGGCGATTCTGTATGTGAAGCCCGAATGGGTCCGCAAGGACAAGATCGCGGGGAAGGATCCGGCCAAGGGCGTGGAGGGCGACCCGCGACTCGGACGGGCGGAGCTGGGCAAGGTGCAGCAGGATCTGAAGGTCAAGGTCGCCGTGGCCCAGATCCGGGCGCAGGTCGCCACCCACAACGGGCGATAGCGATTGCGACCGCCGCCGCCAGGTACTGGCTACGGCACGACCAGCGTCTGCGGCGGCGTGGCACTCGTGCCGCACGCGCTGGTTGACGCCACCGCCATCGTGTAGGTCCCCGGCCCGACCGCGCCCGACAGCGTGCGATCCGTCGTGGCGACGCTGCCGGTCAACGTGCCGGTGACGTTCAGCGTGTAGGCATCGGGTGCGCCACCAGATGCGGGGGACTCCCACGACACGGTCAGGCGATTGCCAACCCTCGTCGCCTGAAAGTTGCTGGGCATCCCGGGCGGCGTGCACGTGCCGGGGAAGGTCAACGTGACGCTGTTCGACGCCGGGCTCGTCCCCGCCCCATTCTGCGCCGCAACCGACAAGGTGTAGGTGCCCGGCGGCACGGCCGGGTACGAGAAGGTCTGTCCAGGGGGGAGCGGAACCGTCAACGATACCGCGCCGCTGACGTTCAGCAGCATTGCGGTGGGGGCGCCGCCTGCCGCCGCGTTGGTCCACGCGAGTTGCACGCGGCTGCCGACGGCGTTGCCAGTCAGCTTCGTCGGCGCGGCGGGCGGCGTCGGGACGTTGACGAAGACCTGCACTTCGTTCGAGGCCGCACTGGTCGAGCCGTTCGCCCCCAACGCCTTGACCCGGAGGTAGAGCACACCGCTCGGCGACGGGAAACTGAATGTCGTATTCGGGGAACCTGTGGCCACCTGGCCCAAGGTGGCGCCGGGCGTGGTGCCGCCTTCGACCAGATAGTCGCTCGCCGCTGCGCCGGTTGCGGCGACCCACTGCAGCGTCACGGTATTGCCGACCACAGACTGCACCTGCAGGTTGGTCGGCGCACCCAGCCCTGGCGCCTGGGTCCGATAGAACCGCATCAGCTCCGCCAGTGCCTCGGGCTTGTTCTGCGGCTCGGGCCGGTTCAACTGGTCCTTGGTGTTGACGCCATGGCACGAGGTGCAGGTGCGGATCTCACCGGGCTGGAACGTCAGCCAATAGCGCTCGCGCACCACCGGCGTGCCGGTCGGGCTGGTGAGGTGCCACGAGAGCGCGCGCCGTGCGGGCACGAACGCCGCCATCGATCCGTCTCGACCGATCTTCACCGCGCCTTGAAGCGGCGTCGGCAGCGGTGGATTCTGCACCGCGGGGTCGTGCATCGGCTGGGCCAGCACGCGGCGTCCGGGACGCGGGGTAGCAGGGCCGCCCATGCCGCGGATGAGATCGCCCTGGAAGAACTGCATGAAGGGGACGTCATAGCTCGCGCCGGAGCCGGGGAGTGACTCCGCGCCCCCGGGCACTCGCAGTCGGAACGGCTGCTGCCGGTCGGCGCCGTCGCGGGTGGTCACGTCGCGGCTGACGACCAGCGCGAGGTTGTTGACGCGGAGATACCGACGGAGCTCCGCGACGTCGACGCCTTCGTCGGCAAACACCTGTTGCTCCGGCGCTTGAATCTCTGTCGTGCGCCGGGGCGGCCGCGGCCGCGCCCGGACCTCGACCGGGTCCAGCTCCCAGAGCTCGCCGGTGTAGCTGACCAGCACGTCGGGATCCCAGTACGAGATGGACTCGACGATCCCCGTCCCTGTCAGCAGTTGGCCCGGGACCCAATACTGGCCCGCCTGCGTGATGGTCTTGAGCCGAAACTTGTAGCGCGACTGCGGAAACGCCCGGCTGCCGTCGTTGCGGTCCGCGCGTGTCTCGCTGGTGTGCACGGCCACCAGCAGCCCATCCGCCATCGGCAACGGATTGCGATAGAGGCCCGAGTGGCTGACGCTCGGCGTGTCGTCGGTGCTGGCCGTATCGGGATGCGTGACGTAGGTGATGGCCATCTGGTCGGGGTTGACCGTGGGCGCGCCGTTCACGCTGATGATCTGGCCCGCGGCGTGTGTCGTGAACTCCGGCGCGTCGATGCCAAAGTAGGTGCCGGGCTGGGACGGCGCTTCCTTGATCTGCAGGAAGTTCGTGATCGAGTTCGCGTTGAACCGGGCGCCCGGGTTGAACTCCAGCAGCCGCGCGTCGTTGTTGAAGCTGCGGTTGAAGTAGCGGCTCAACTCGTGCCGGCCGATGTGGTTCAGCGTTTCCTCGCCCGTGCCGTCGTCGTTGATCTGCCAGGGAAAGAACTGGTTGAGCGTGTAGGCCTCGACGGTGCCACTGGCGATGCGCGGCTCGGGGAACACCTCGGCGCGCGTGTTCAGGGCCGTGGCACCAGCGGCTTCACTGGCGTAGTTGAAGGTGCCGTAGGTGTTGTTCACTGTATCGGCGTCGGCCTGCTGATCGCGCTGCAGGTGATCCCAGCGCGTGAAGATCACGCGCCCGAAGCTGTCGACCTGCGGCGAGAACACGCCCGAGGGCGAGTGATTGAGCAGGAACAGATCGCCGGAGGCCGGATCCAGACTCCACAGACCGCTCACGACCGGCGTCGATTCGTACTCGTCGAGCTGCGGATACAAGTGCCGCTGTCCATCGCGCGGCCGGTCGGAAGAAAAGATGAGGCGGTCGTCGGCGCCGTAGATCGGACTCACGTTGTTGTAGTTCGCCAGTTGATTCGGCACCTTCGTGACGACCGGCGTCTGACTCTGGCCGAGCCCGGTGATCTCGTACAGCTGCCAGTAGTACGCCGCCACCTCGTACTGCCTCGTTGGCGCGCCCACGACCATGCTGAAGACGGCCTTGGTGCCATCCCAGTGGACGGACGGCTCGCGGACGGCGATCGCGCCGGCGCCCTGCAGTCCGGTCGTGCCGTAGCCAGCGGCCGCCGTGAGGTTCTTCAGGGTGCCGCCCGGATACCGAATCCAGAGGTCGCCGCCGCGCGGCGCGTCCGAGACCGCGCCCTTGTGGTTCGCAAACACCGAGCCGATGGTGGCGAAGTCGGCCGGCGTGGGCACCTGGGTGACGAAGAGAATGGGCGTCGCTGGCAGCGGCCCTTGCCGGGCGGAGACGACATACCCGGTTGCAATCGTGGCCACGAGCGTGCCCAGCAGGACGTAGGGCAGTGTCATGCGAGGGGCCTTCAGCGGCGTATGACGCATGCGCCGAGGACGTGCAAGCCCGATGCCGGTCACCTCGTGGCTCAAAAACATGGAAGGAATGGAGGTCTAGCCCGGCGAGGCGCAAGGCAGCGAGAGCTGAAACGGGACATCGATCACGACAGCGTGATCGGCACGCGCTCACCATGCCGTGAACGGCCGTCGGCTGTTCGCCGTGGTACGGATCGATACTAATGACGTCGCTCGACACGCCGTCACCGCCGTAAAGGCCATGGTCAGAGTTCCCAATGTGGCCACACTCTGGCCGCAGCTGGCTATACTCGACACATGAAATCCGGCGTCCGAGAACTCAAGGACAACCTGAGCCGCTACATACGCCGAATCGAGGCCGCCGTGGCGAAGCGTAGAACGCAGACGGGTGCCCCAGTGCGTCGACGAACCTCCGGCCTTGGTCATGACCGTCACCCGTGACACGCGTGTGCGAGCCAACGCGCTCGCGCTCGGTTTCGCGGTCGAGTAGCAGGCCTATACCGCCTTCACACCGGGTGTGCTCGTCTCTCCGCTCGCATCAGCACTGTTCGGGGGTCTGATGGCATCCGGCTTCTTCGCCCTGCTCGACGATATCGCGTCAATCGCGAAAATTGCCGTCTCCTCGCTCGACGACGTCGCCGCGCAGGCACTGAAGGCGGGCAAGAAAACCGCGGGCATCGTCATCGACGACGCCGCGGTGACGCCTCGCTATGTCGTCGGCTTCACCGCCGAGCGTGAGCTGCCGACCATCGCGAAGATCGCGTGGGGTTCGCTCAAGAACAAGACGCTCTATCTCCTGCCTGGGGCGCTGGCGCTCAGCGTCCTGGCGCCATGGGCCATCACGCCGCTGTTGATGGCCGGCGGCGCGTTCCTGTGCTTCGAGGGCTACGAGAAGGTCCATGATCTGTGGCACCCGTCGCTCGCCCCGGCGCCGGGGGTGGCGGCTGCGATCGGGGAGGCAGACGAGAAGGCCAAGGTCGCCAGCGCGATTCGAACGGATTTCATCTTGTCGGCCGAGATCATGGCGATCACACTCGCGGCGGTTACGACCCCGACGTTCATCAACAAGGCCCTGGTGCTGGGCCTGGTGGGCGTGCTCGTGACCGTTGCGGTCTACGGCACGGTCGCGCTCATCGTGAAGGCGGACGACGTCGGGCTCTACCTCGCACAGGAAGATCAGCTGGGTGCGGTGCGATCGCTGGGCCTGGGCATTGTGCATGCGATGCCTCACCTCTTGAAGGCCCTGGCCATCGTCGGCATGCTGGCGATGCTGTGGGTCGGTGGTGGCATCTTCCTGCACGGGCTCGAGGAGTATGGGCTTGGCGCGCTCCCGCACGCTGTCCACTCGTTCGCGTCGCGGGTGGGCGCCGGATTCGGTGCAGCCTCGGGCTTCGCCTCCTGGTTGATCGATGCGACGGCAGCCGGTGTGCTCGGGCTGGCGATCGGGTGGGTCGTGGCGCGCACGGCGGCTCGGCTCGTGAAGTAAGGGCGCAGTGCGTGACCGTCCTGAGCGCTCAGGAGAATCAGAAGTAGCTGTCGCGGTAACTGTCATGCCAACGCCATGGTTCCCAGTCACCGCAGTCGCCTCGCTGATGTGTTGAAGGCACTCCGGCACACGCGTGTCGGTCCACATGCGGCACGGCCGTGAAGCGCGAAGCGGTCGGGACTGAAGGGGGCAATCGGGCCCGCCTGCAACCGCGCCGCGCGGCAGCATCCCGAGCCAGAGACCCGTCGATGACGAGATGCTGAAGGCCAGCAGCAGCACCGGCAGCATCAGCCAGGTCGTGAGCTGCATCATCCTCTGGAGTACGTACCGGTCCGGACGCGTGCGTTGCGTGGTGCGATCGAGGAACACGATGTAATCGCCCTTCTTCTTGCGGCGCGGGATGGCCCATTACGGCACTGACCAGACTGCCGCTTTCCACTTGGTCACGTTGAGCCGCTGGCGCAACTCGAGCGAGAGATATCGGGTCAGGTTTTCGGCGCGGAATTCCGCGTCACGCTCGTAGCGGCCTTCCAGCGCCATCCATTTGGCCCACGGGGAATGTGCCCCTGGTGTCGAGCCCGTGAGCGTTGTCGCCTCTTCCTGCAGCCGGTAGACCGCGGTCCATTACTCCCCGATGAGGCGTTGCTCGTCGGGAAGGTAGCCGGTGCGTATCCGTGCAGTGCCGAGGTCATCGATCGCCTTGCGCGCCTGCGTGAGGGCGGCGACCTGCCGGGCCTTCGTGTCGAGCTCGTTCTTGCCTTGGGTGTCCGCTATGACCCGCTCGGCCGAAGGCATCTCCGTGAGGTACGCAGGCTGCATCGCCCATGCGGCCTCGACGCGCGAGCACAGGGTCTACAACCACCTGCTCGGTGAGTCGAGCGTGCTCTTCTTTGCGACCGAGCGCCTGTCGGCGGGTTGCCGCCGCGGATGTCCCAAGTCGCTCGATGGCGCGCCAATGCTGCTGCCCACGCAGAACACGTCGCTGCGGCGCTCGCTCGATGGCTGGTTCGCCGAACGTGAGATTCGACCGAACGTGGTCGGCGAGTTCGAAGACTCGGCGTTGATGTAGGTGTTCGGTCAGGCCGGCTCTGGGACCTTTCCGGCCCTTGCGGCGGTGGAGGCCGATGTGCGTCGCATGTGCGACGTCCGCGTGCTGGGGGCGGCGCAGGGGTCACCGAACGCTTCTATGCCATGTCGGCAGAACGACGCGTGAAGGGTCCTGGCGTGGCGGCCATCGCCGATGGCGCCCGCTATCGCCTGCTCAGTTGACGACGTGCGGTGCGCATAGATTGATCCTTCGCCGCGGGCGTGCGATATCTATTGGACGGGTGTCGCGACCGCGGATATCGTTGTCGCGATCCGCTCGTTCACGGCGCACCGTCGGCACTCGCAGCTGCTCGAACGAGATTGGCCATGGCGCCCACATACGACGCCAGCTCGGTTGCCGTGCGGCTGAGCCTGACGTCTAGCCCCGCCTGCCGTAGGATGAGGGACATGTGTCCCTTCGCCGCGCGGACCATCTGCCGTCCTGGCCTGGCGTTGGCTGTGGCGTTGATCGCTGCGGGGTGCGGTGGGAAGTCGCCGGACCCTCCACCGGCGCCATCGACGCCAGGGCCGTCCGTGCCTGGCGCGACGATCGTGACAGGTACGGAGCGTCTTGGGTGGTCTCAGGACGGCGATTCCTCGCGGATGTCGTTCCGCGCCTACGTCGATGGCACGGCCGTACTGCTGGACAGGGTCAACTGCGCGCCAGCCACTCCGGACGCTGAGTGTGCGGCGCCCCTGCCGCCACTCACCGACGGCGTCCACACGATCGAGGTCGCTGCCGTCTACGACCGCACTGACGCCGAGAGCGCCCCCTCCGAGACAATCCCCGGGCAGAAGGTCACGGCGCGCGCCGCCGCAAGCGCGACCGCGCTGCCGGATGCGGCCACTGGCCGTTCCGGGCAGCAGGGGCCCGGCGCTGTCGCCCTCGACGTCGGCTTCGGCCTGACGGCCGACGTGGTCGCGCGCGACGTGCGAATGCCCGCGCAGCTTGGACCGTTGCCCGACGGGCGGGTGTTCGTCGTCGAGTACGGGGGGCGAGTGAGCGTGGTGTATCCAGGCGATCCCGGCCGGATGTCGGTGGCGCTCGAGGCGGCGGACCTGCGGCATCCATCTCCGGCTGGCGCGCTGGCACTCGCCGTGGATCCGGATTTCTCCGCGACACGTCATGCGTTCGTTGCCTACACGCACGTCGACGGAGCCGGGCGTCCGCGCGCGCGCATCCTGCGGCTGCGTGAAGTCGGCGATCGTCTGGGCGAGCCGTCGGCGATCTTCGACGCGGCGCTCTCGCCCGAGACATCAGCCGCCGGCGATGCCGCCGCGGTCGCGGAACGGGCGTTGGCCGAAGGGCCGCGCCTGGCCTTCGGACCGGATCGCCTGCTGTACGCCGCGCTGCCGGCCGGCCTCGGCTTCGACGGCCATCCCGCGGCGAGCCGGCCCGTGCCGGCCGTGGTCAGGCTCACCGCCGAGGGACGCACGCCGGCCGACGGCGCCATGACTGGCGTGAACGCGCATCCGCTGGCGTTTGGCTGGCATCCGTCGACCCGTGAGCTGCTCGGACTACTGTTGGACGGGCCGGCTGGGGCGCTCGTGCAGTCGCTTGACGGGGCGCGTGGCCGCGCCGGCGAGAGCAAGGCGCGCTTCCGCGCCGAACACGATGGCGTCACCCGGCTGCTGCGGTTCGACACCTTGGCGGCGAATGGAGCACTTGATCTCGCGTCGCTGGCCGCCGGCGCGATGCGTGCGTTACCCGCGGGCGTCGTGCGGCTGGGCGTGCCCGTCGATCTGGACGGCCTGGTCCCCGGGCTCAGCGGCTGGCTCCACGATCTCGTGAGTCGTGACGGCGTTGTCTACGCCGCGATCTCCGACGACCCGACGAGCCGTGGTTCTGGCGGAACGACCGGCGTGATCGTCCGCTTGCGGCGGTAACACCAGCACGCAGTGTCGGCCCCGGCGAACGACCGGCCGGCGCGGACTAGTCTTCCGGCGCTCCCGGCAACAGCGGGTCGAGTTCGAGCGCGTGCGGCCCGTTCTCGGTGCACACCGCGTTCTTCGACTCGCCGGCGCGGGACATCGACACGCCGGCGTACTCCCCCTTCTTGTTCAGTCCGAAGAAGCGGATGTTGAAGTTCGGCAGTCCGCTCCCGTTCAACAGCCGTTTCTCGATGGTGTTGCCCTTGATGCGCTTCAGCACCTCCATGCCGGCGTCTTTCGGCGACATGCCGCGCCGCATCGACTCGACGATCAGGAACGACGACAGGTTGCAGAGGTTGGCCGCGGCAGACACCACCGTCGGCCTCTAGAGTGCGGGCTCAATGCCGGCTATCGGCTTCACGAAGGCCGACAAGATGACGTCGGTCAGCACGTCGGTGGTGTCGGCCGACGGCAAGGCGATGACGATCACGCAGAAAGGCACAAATGCGCAGGGGGCGGCGTTCCTCAACGTGCAGCTGTAAGACACGAAGTAGCAGACGCCGCCGCACTGCGCAGCTGTGCACCGCGGAGGAGATCGGGCCACGACACGTCAGCGTGTCGGTCGCCGGAGGCGACTGAGGGTCGCCAGGTGGTCGACGCCGCTGCGTCGTGGCGCGCGACACCGGACGCCCACCGTCGGGCGGTCCGAGCAGGTCTCGGGCACGATTGAAAGAATGGGGGAGGACTGCGACTGCCAGAACGCTCGCCACGACGGCCGCGGCGATTCGCGTCGTGCGCCGTGTGGGCTGGCGGGCGAGCCTCGGGCCCTCGGCGAGGCCGGCACCGGCGAGTACCGCGCCAATCACCGTCGGCTCGAAGGCATAACGCTCCCATCCGACCGACACCACGGCGTACCATGCGAGCCATACGAGCAGTACCGACGCGAACAGCACTGCCTGCTTCGCCCCTTCCTCCCGGCGTGCGACCAGCACACCGGCGTACAGCAGCCCGGCGCTCAACACGAACGCGATGCCAGACTTCAGCAGGTACTGACCGCTCAGCACCAGGTATCTGGCGGGGTTTAAGGCGAAGACTGTCCAGTGCGCGCTTTCTTGGACCCGCATCAAGTCGAGGACGAAGCCGTCGGGACCGGAGATGACGAGACGCGCGACAAACCACGCCGCCATCACCGCGAGGCTCCCCGCAGCGGCGGCAGTGATCAGCTTGCCGCCGATTGCGCGGATCGCAACGCGGTCGATGACCCACACCAGCAGCAAGGTCGGAGGAAGGACTACCGACCACTGAGCTTTGGTGATCGCCGCCACGCCAAACAGGAGCCCAGCCGCCCAACGCCCAGCGCTGCGCGCGTCTCTCGATGGCAGTCATCCACGCCAGTCCCCCGGCCAGGAAACACGCGAGCGCCGGCACATTTGCCCATCGCCATACGGCCGAAGTACACGAAGCCCTCACGCGGCATCACGAGGGTGATGGCGAGGGCGATGGCGCCCGCGACCGGACCGGCCAGGCGGTGCGCAATCACGTAGACCAGCAAACCCGCGAACACCATGAAGACGATTACCACCACCCGGGCCTGCCACAATCCGGCGCCCAACAGGCGCAAGGCAATGGCGACGGGAATCACGATACCGGGACCATTGGCCACGAGCGGCTGGTCGAGCGTTCGCCACCCTTCAGACGAGCGGAGCGCATAGTGCCCGTGGACCGCCAACCTCTGGGCGCCGGCGGTCACGAACCCTTCGTCGAACCACGTCGCCGGCCAATCCGGTTGGCGGTAGGAGGCCAAGAGCAGTACCACCGTCAGGACGACGGCCAAGGTACGCCAATCGATAGGAGGAATCTCGACCTGTGAGGCGTCGCTGCTCACATCGGGCCGGAGCATGTGATGGATGAGCCGGTGGCCCCGGCGAGGCCTGCCGCACCGCGAAGCTTGACGGCCTTCGCCTGAGGCTTCGCGGCGCGAACGGCGGTGTCGGAGGCATTGGCGCAACGCACATCAACGGCCAGCGACTTGCCCCAAGAGTTGCCCCACTGATGGGAGCAGCTTCCACCGAATGTCTCCGCACGACCTGGTGCAAGGATAACGTAAGTAAGCCTCGATTCGGAGAGGCTCATCCGACGTTATCGGATGTGGTCGGAAGTCTGAGTGGTGAAGGCGGCGGGAGTTGAACGCGAAATCGGCGCGATCACTAACTTGTTGATGGCGCGCGACTTCTGGGGCTAACGCGTTCTGTCGGCGGCGGTTGCCGCCGTTCGTCGAGTTCACTGGCGTCCTCAGCACACACCTGAAATCGACCTGAATTTTGGAGGGATATTGGAGGCGGCGGGGCAGTGGTCCCGCCGCTTGC
>JANMDX010000012.1:0-7381 GCA_031376505.1 Acidobacteriota bacterium | reverse complement strand
TCGAGCTCGCAGACATCGTCCGGGCGCATGGCGAGGCGTATACGCGCCAGCATCGTCTCGTGCCCGTGCAGCATCGGGCGCTCCGCGCGATCACGACGTGCCGGACCGCCGCCTTGGGCGGCCATCAGGAGACGTGTGATCACTGCGGCGCCGTCCGCGTGTCGTACAACTCCTGTCGCAATCGCCACTGTCCGAAATGCCAAACGCTCACCAAAGAACGGTGGCTGGCGGCCCGGCAGGCCGACCTGCTGCCGATTCCGTACTTCCACGTCGTCTTCACGCTGCCGCACGACCTCAACGCGCTCGCGCAAGGCAATCCGCGCGTGATCTCCGCCCTGCGCTTCCGTGCGGCGGCCGACACGCTCCTCGCGTTCGGGCGCGATGGGCTGCGGGCGGTCGACTGGATCGTCTATGCGAAGCGCCCCTTCGGCGGTCCGGCGCAGGTGCTCGAGTACCTCGGGCGGTATACGCACCGCGTGGCACTCTCGAATGATCGGCTCGTCGACCATACCGATGGTCGCGTCCGGTTCCGGTGGAGGGACTACGCGGACCACGACCGCGTGAAGGTCATGACGCTCGAGGCCGACGAATTCCTCCGGCGCTTCCTCTTGCACGTCGTGCCGCGTGGCTTCATGCGCATCCGCCACTTCGGCCTCCTCGCGAATCGCACGCGGCGCGCGGCTCTGGGGCGGTGTCGGGACCTGCTCGGCCAGCCGCCTCCCGACGCGATCCCCGTGGAATCATCACACGCGCTTCTGCGGCGGCTCACCGGCGTCGATCTCGCGGTCTGCCCGGTCTGCGGGGAGGGCCTCATGCATCGCACCGTGATCGACGTCGCGGCCACGCCCTCTCCGGATTCCTCGTGACGACCGATGGCTCGCGCGCACCGCACCTGGACGGCTGCGGACCTGAGTCCGGTCGTCGAGGCTCTGCCTCACGCCCTCCGGTGGCGACCCGCCCCGCCACACCGCTCCTCCGGACCCGCGCCGTGCCCCGACCTCGCGCGCCTCGTGTCCCGCTCGCGACCTGCCACGCCCGTGCTCCGCGACCGACCGTCACGCCGCGGCACGCCCGACCGCCTTACAATCCCCATAGGGTCGGCGGCGCTGAGCCCCCGCGGCTTCGTCCAACAGGGTTTATCCGCACGGTCCGCGCGCGGGTGCACGCCTGATGATCGTGGCCGTGCGGATCAAACCCTATTTGTTAGACCGACAACGTAAAAACCAATCTGTTCGTCGGGGCACGAGCGATCGTCGTGCCGCACTTCCACCACAGGCGTCGTTCTCGCGCCGCGCTTCTTCGAACATCACCACGCCTCCCGCGCTGTGCCGCGCACCACCACGCGCGGGCTCGCTCGGGCCGTTCCTGAGGCCCTCAGTTCCGTCCGGCATGGTGCCATGCAATCAGCAGGCGGGCCCATCGCGCGCCGTGGATCGGCTGAGCCGCGATGGACACACCGGGGCGCCGGTCGCGCGATCCGGGTCGGCGATCGCGTGACACGACCAGCGGTCTAACCTGCCGTTGCACCTGACGGCACCGGGGCGGGCGTACGCCCGCCCCTCGCGCGCGGGTGTATGCTGGCCTCGCGCGTGCCGCAGGTGAACGGCCACGCGTTGGGCAGACAGATTCGAACCGACAGGTTGAACGAACCACGGACGTGAGATCATCTGTCCTGTGTCCACGGTCTACGTCGAGACGACGATCGTCAGCTACCTGACGGCGCGCCGGAGTCGCGATGCCATCTTGGCGGCGCACCAAACGTTAACGCGCGAATGGTGGCGCGGCCGCGCCGCGTACCACCTGCGAGTGTCGCAGCTCGTGATGGACGAAGCCGGGGCTGGCGATCCGCTCCTGCGCGCTCGCCGGCTTCGGGCGCTGCACGGTATTTCAGTTCTGCCCCTAACCGACGCCGCGACGCGCTTGGCGAAGGAGCTGGTTCGGCGCGGGGCCCTACCCCAGAAGGCGACCGTCGATGCGTTCCACATTGGCGTGGCCGCCGCGCACGGGGTGTCGTACTTGGTGACATGGAACTGCAAGCACCTCGCGAACGCGACCATGCGTAGTACCATCGAAGCCGTCTGTCGGTCCGAGGGCCTGAGCCCGCCCATCATCTGCACGCCAGAGGAATTGCCCACGAGGAAGCCGTCATGAAGCGCCGCGACGCCATCATTGAGGAACTCCACAAACTGCGCGAGCGCATCGGTCGAGCGCACGGCTTTGACGTCGATCGACTCGCCGCGACCATTCGTCAACACGAACGTGAAGCGGACCGGCCATCCGTCGACGCGACGCCAATACGCACAGCACCACTAGCCAAGACCCGTGGACGACGGGCTGCCCAACAACGCGATGGAGCCGTCGGCGCGTGAACTGACGCCGGACGCGCCGCGGCTCATCGCTCACGTTAGGCAGACACTGAATGCGGTCGCCGCGCCCGCCAATATGACCATGACAGCTCCGGAACGACATTGACGCGACGGTCCTACGGGCCATCCGTGCTCGCTCTGCTGCTGGCCTCGTCGTGCGCCCCGGCCGGAGCGCCGCAGCGCCGTCTTGAACAGATCGCTGTCGTGGCCCCTGACGCCGGGCCGGTCACCCACCTTGTCGAGGCCGATGGCGGGCTGTCGTACTCACTCCTAAAGCCCCATCCTCCAGCCGAGGTGCTGGGCGCGATTCGTAACCACATCCAGCGCCTCGGCTGGGCTCCAGTCGAGACGGACTTCGCAGACCCGTCCAGCATGAACTCTCATGTCCTGGGGTGGGGCTGCAAGACCAGCAGCCTGCGTGACGATGACTCAGGCTATGCCTGGTGCGGTGACTGGCGCAGTCCTGATGGCGAGGTCGTCCGGTTCGTCATCGTCTACCGCTTTCCTGAGGGCCTTCTTCTCACTGACGTACATGCGACCTACTGGTCTCGGCAGACCGTCTTGGCCAATCAAGCGCGCGTCCTTGCGAGCCAGAACGCGCCGGGCCTCGCCGCCGTGACCACACTGGGCGTCGTCGCCATCGTCGTGGGGCGCCGGCTCCGTCGCGCCAAGGCCGAGGACCCTCCGTTTGGGAGTTCCGGTGATCAAGGTGCTGCCTAACCAGCGCATGAACCCGTCGGCGGTCGAGCGTTGTGGCATCATGCGGGGCATCCGACCGCCGCGGGTTATGCGCGGTCGTTAGGCAGAACGTCAGACAGTGCCAGACATACCGCAAACGAGACGTAAGCTCCGCGAGGCAGAGTACTTCCTCCGCAAGGTCCGCCGCTTGGGCCGCAGCCCCGGCAGCGTCCGCGAAGAGTTCTGGTACGAACTAAGCGCCTTCCTGTCCGCGGCCAGAAGTGTCACGTTCGTACTTCAGGCCGAGGCCAAAGACGAGTACGACACTTGGTTCAAACCCTGGAAGGCTGGTCTCGACGAGCCAGACCGAGTGCTTCTTGAAGTACTCAACGACCAGCGCGTTCTCGAGGTCCATCGGACAGGCGCCGCAATGGTGTCTGAAGTGCGCTACTTCGGCATGAATCAACTGGTGCTAGACCAGCCGCGCCATCCCGCCCATCGCCACTATGTCGCGGCACCTCCAGGGGTGCCAGAGCCGCAGGTCGGCATAGTCGAACACCATTTCTGGGTTGGCGATGCGATGGCGTCTGTAGTGGACACCTGCGCCACGTACTGGCGCCTCTTAGCTCGAGGAGTCGATGATTTTTCGAGTCAATTTCCGTCTGCCTAACCAGCGGTTGCAGCCGACGGCGGTTGGGCGCTGTGGCATCATGCGGGGCAGCAACCGCCGCGGCTGAACCGCGGTCGTTAGGCGGACAACCAGCAAGCGACGCGAATCCCGATGGATCAGGTTCAGGCGGCCAGGGCGACACTCAAGGGCACAGCCGTGGGACCCTCCAGACCGCGGGGCTGGTTCCATGTCGGTGTGTCCGGCGTGCTCCTGCTGTGTGTCGTGGTCGGCTTCTCGCCGACATTCTTCCTGAGGCCGGCCTTCACCGACCGGCCGCTGCCGTTGTACCTCTACGTACACGGTAGTGTGTTGACGCTGTGGTTCAGCCTCGGCTTTGTGCAGAGCGTTCTCGTGGCGGCCCGCCGAATCGCCTTGCACAGGCGGCTCGGGGTGGTCGGTGGCCTCACTGCCGCGGCGCTGGTGCCTCTGAGCGGATTCGTCGCAGTGCAGGCGATCCCGCGATACATAGCCGCCAGCGTCAATCCCGCCGAGATTCAGTTCATTGTGATCGGCGATCTGATCAGCCTCGTCGTCTTTTCTGGGCTCGTTACCGCCGCGCTGGTCTGGCGTCACCACCGCGACTGGCACCGCCGGCTCATGGTGGTTGCCAGCATCATGATCATCGGACCTGCGATCGCACGATTGGAGCGAGCGGGGCTCGCGGTGCCCGTGCCGGCCGTGCTGCTCGGACTGTTGGTTGCATTAGGCGTCAACGACACGGTCCAGCTCGGACGCCTTCATCGCGCGACAGTCGTGAGTGCGTCTGTCGTGCTGGTGTCGCTGGGGGCATTGCTCTTGGTGGTGGGCACTCGAACTGCGGAGATCGTGATTGAAAGGTTGAGCCCGTAGCGATGGGACCTCAAGCCGCCTAACCACGGCTTGCAGCCGGCGGCGGCCTGGTTGATCATGAGGCCGCCGCGGCTGAAGCCGAGGCGTTAGGCGGACAGCATGAGCATTCGACTGCTAATCTCGGCGGTGATCCTCTCGCAGGCCGCGGGGGCAGCGGTCGATGTCAGCCACTTAACATGCCCGACAACGGCCGTTCGAATTGCAGACCACGAACAGGTGGAAATTCGGGGGGCGTGCAACGCCGAGCGGACGGTTCTCCATGTCTCGGTCCGTAACCTGGCAGCGAGAGAGGTCGGTCCGCTTCAGCTATTTAATCTCGAGTTCTGTCAGCAGTCAGTTGCGGATGCGACGGCGCCACCGGGCTGGGTGGTATCGGTCTACGGCGAGCCCCGGCAAATTGTCGAGTGGAAGGTTGCAGACTCATCGCACTCTGAAGGCATCGCAACGGGTCAGCTCGCTGACGGGTTTTCGGTTGTGCTGAAGTCGGGGTGGCTTCGTAGCCGCTCGAGCAGCGCGGCCTGGGTAGATACAAGCTCTGGCCTGCTCACGACACACGACTGCCCATGAGTGCCGCCTAACCAGCCGTTGCACCGGACGGCACCGGGGCGCGCGTGCGCGCGCCCCTCGCGCTCGGGTGTATGCTGGCCTCGCGCGTGCCGCCGGTGAACGGCGGTCGTTAGGCGGACAGACGGTGCGATTGGATAACACGCTACCGAGATGGGCGCGACCCTTCGCTGCGGTAAGCCATCCGTTTGCCATCCTCCCGGTCGCGATACTGGTATCGCTGTGGTTCGGCAGCTACACGCCAGAGCAGATCACGGGACTGCAGGAAGTGCCACGGTTTCTGCAAGGCAGTACTGACATGGGCGGCTCTGACATCTTCGCCGCCACCCTCGCCATGTACGTCGTGTTCGGCACGCTTGGCGCGATCCGCGCAGTGCTCCGTATGCACGCGGCGCCGGCAGCCGGTTCGTATTGGCAAGCACTGAGGGCGAACCTCGTCGACCTCAAGTGGCACATCTTCGTCTTCATTGTTGGCGGCACGGCCTGCTGGGACTACGACTCTTACATCGGCCCCAACGATTTCCGCAACATGTTCTTCTTCGCCGCGCTGGTATACGCCGTGTCAGCCGGTGCCGTGACCGCGATTGGAAGGCTGCCGGTGCCGTTCGGGCTGCGCCTGGGGTTGGCACCGGTCGTCATCTACGCGTGGCTGTGGCTAGGCTGGGACGGCAACACCGCGAAGTCGGGGCAGGTGCTGGCGTCGCACGACGATCCCGTCTACTTGCCGCAGAGCGAGAAGCACCGAGCCATGCTGAGATGGCACGAAACGGTGGACCGGTGGCTCGGAGATCATTAGGGCAAGTGCCGCCTAACATCGGCTTGCAGCCGACAGCGGCCCAGTGGATCATGAGGCCGCTGCGGCTGAAGCCGCGGCGTTAGGCGCACCAGGAGCGAGCCAGAGAATGGGAATCAAGCCGAACCAGAAGGCGCGGTGCCCGCATTGCCGGACTACGGTGAGGTTCGAGCAGGTCGCCTTTCAACTCGACGGACAGAATGTCGGCCCCCGCGCGACTGTCACCTTTACAAGCCCGTCCAGTCATCGGCTGTATCTGGCCGTGGCCGGCTGTCCAGACTGCGGCCGCATCGTGATCAGCACGGTCGCAGCCGGCGAGCCCGGCCAGTCGGACACGCCTTCAGACATCCAGCTGTGGCCAGACTCGGCCAACAGGCCGTTGGCATCGGAGGTTGAAGCCGAGGCCCCCAGCTTGGCGAATGACTTTCGCGAAGCAGTAGCAGTCTTCGCAAAAAGCAAGAAGGCCTCGGCCGCACTGTCTCGTCGCTGTCTTCAGTTCGTACTTGTGCACAAAGGTGCAGCCACGGAGAAGGATCTAGCGAAGCAGATCGACCAGGTGTTGCCAACGTTGCCCTCCGATCTCGCGGCCAACGTCGATGCCGTCCGGCACGTCGGCAACTTCGCAGCTCATCCAATGAAGTCGCAGCACACAGGCGACATCGTAGATGTCGAAGAGGGTGAGGCGGAGTGGCTCCTGGACGTTCTTGAGGGGCTCTTCGACTTCTACTACGTTGCGCCCGCACAGGCTGCGTCGAAGCGAGCAGCCTTGAACGCCAAGCTGGCGAGTCTGGGAAAGCCACCACTGAAAGGCACATAGCCGACTGGGCGCCTAACCAGCGGTTGCAGCCGACGGCGGTTGGGCGCTGTGGCATCATGCGGGCACCAACCGCCGCGGCTGAACCGCGGTCGTTAGACCGACAACTTAAAGACCAATCATTTCTTCTTCGCACGAGCAGTCGTCGTGCCGCACTTCCATCACGGGCGTCCTTCACGCGCCGAGTTTCTGCGAACGTCGGGCCGGCTTCCGCGCCATGCCGCGCGCCATCACGGGCGGGCTCGCTCGAGCATTCTCCGGAGGCGCCTCAGTTCCGCCGGGCTCCGTACTCTGCATTCAACAGGCGGGCCCCTCGCGCGCCGGTGATCGACCGAGACGCGATTGACACATCGAGGTGCCGGTCGCGCGAGCGCTGTCGGCGATCGCGTGACACGACCGGCGGTCTAACCAGCCATTGCACCGGACGGCACCGGGGCGCGCGGGCGCGCGCCCCTCGCGCTCGGGTGTATGCTGGCCTCGCGCGTGCCGCCGGTGAACGGCGGTCCGTTGAACGAAACCGCTGCGCGGTAGGCCTCGTGCCTGCGTCGCGGCGTCCTGCCTGAAGTCTCCCGACACACACTGCTCCGACCGACACGGCTGGGCGCACGGGCGCGCCTGGTGTCGGAGGAGGTGTGTGATGACCGAGC
>JANMDX010000417.1:0-14454 GCA_031376505.1 Acidobacteriota bacterium | reverse complement strand
ATGAAGATCGCGCTCCTTGAAGGGCGCTTCCTCGACGAGCGCGACGTCGAGACCCGACCCAGCACGAGCGTGATCAACCAGACCATGGCCCGGCGCTACTTTCCGGATCGCAGTCCGCTCGGGCAGATCATCCAGAACCCGCACGGGAAGAGCGAAGTGGTCGGCGTCGTGGGCGACGTGCACAACGAGGGCCTCGAGAGTGAACCGAAGAAGCAGGTCTATCTGCCGATGCGCCAGAGCCCGTCGGCCGGCATGGCGCTCGTGGCCAGGACGAGCGGCGACCCGGGCGCCTTTGCTGGGACGATTCAGCGCGTGATCTGGGAGGTCGATCCGCAACAGCCCATCTACGAGCTCAGCACCGTGGACCAGATTCTGGCCCGGGCGGTGTTCCTGCCGCGCTTGAGCACCACGCTGCTGGGGCTCTTCGCCCTGGCCGCGCTGCTGCTGGCGGCGCTCGGCATCTACGGAGTGCTGTCGTATTCGGTGGGCGAGCGCACCAAGGAGATCGGTCTTCGTCTGGCCCTGGGCGCCACCGCAGGAGACGCCGTCGCACTCGTCGTGCGGCACAGCGTGACGCTCGTCGCGGTCGGCGGCGTCGTCGGCCTGGCTGCGTCGATCGGGCTGGCGCGGTCGCTGGCTGGTGTGCTGTACGGCGTTGGGCCGTTTGACGTGCCGGCCTTTGCCGCCGCGGCCGCGCTGCTGATGCTGGCGGGCGTGCTGGCCAGTGTGCTGCCAGCGCTTCGGACCACACGTGTCGATCCGATGGTCGCGCTGCGCGAGTCGTGATTCGGGAGGACACGATGTCTCGATTGATCGCCACGTTGGTCCTCGTCGTTGGGGCCGGCTGCACGAGCGTGCCGCCAACGGCGCCGGTGCCCGTCGCGCCTCTTACGGCGCCCGCCGCCGCGCTTGCCTCGCTCAGTCCCGCCGACCTCGATGCCTTCGTCGCCGCGACCGTCGAGGCGCAGCACGCCGTCGGTGTGACCGTCGGCGTGATGCAGAACGGGCGTGTGATCTTCGCGAAAGGCTACGGCACGGCTAACGTGGCGGCGAAGACGCCGGTCGGCACCGACACCCTCTTTGCCGTTGGCTCGGTGACTAAGCAGTTCACCTGCAGCATCGCCCTGCAACTGGCTCAGGAAGGCAAGCTCTCGTTTGACGACCCGGTGGCGAAGTACGCGCCGGGGCTCACGCGTGCGGCCGACATCACCGTGCGCGACATCAGCGGCATGGTGTCAGGGTATCGCGACTACTACCCGCTCGACTTCGTGGATCGGTCCATGGCCGCGCCGCAGCCGAGCGCCGAGATCATCACCGAGTTTGCCTCGCGTCCGCTCGACTTCGAGCCCCGGTCGCGCTACTCGTACAGCAACACCGGTTTCTTGCTGCTGGGCCGCATCGCGGAAATCGCCGGCCGCGAGCCACTGGCCGCGGCGCTCGAGCGGCGCATTATCGGACCGCTCGGACTGCAGCACACGCGCTTCGAACCGGCGCGCGGCGGCCCCGGCATGGCCGAAGGCTACACGCCCCTCGGCCTTGGCCCGGTCGAGCCCTCGATTCCCGAAGGCGCAGGCTGGATTGGCGCGGCCGGCGGACTGTGGTCCACACCTGCTGATCTGCTCACGTGGGATCTCGCGCTGATGGAGGGGCGCGTGTTGTCGCCGGCGTCCTTTGCCGTGATGACCACGCCGCGCAGGCTCACCGATGGCCGGTCCAGCGGGTATGGGTGCGGCCAGTCGATTCGCGACCGCGGGTCCGTGCTGGTGCTGCAGCACGGCGGCGCGGTGAGCGGGTTCAATGCCCGCAACGCGTTCATCCCGTCGTCCAAGTCCGCCGTCGCGGTCATGGCCAATGCCGATTGGGCCGGCGGGGTGCTCGATGCCATCGAGACTGCGGTGCTGGCCAAGCTGATGCCGGAGGCCGACGCGCCCGTCGTGGCCGGCGCGCCGGCCCGCGAGGTTGCCTTGCAGCTTCTGGCCCAGATGCGCACCGGACGGGTCGACCGCGGTCTGCTCGGTGCGGAGTACAGCGCGTTTCTCACGCCGGAACGGTTGACGGTCATGGCGCGGTCGCTCGTCGAGGCCGGCGAGATCAGCCAGGTCGAGGCCGGACCGATTCGCGAGCGCGGGGGCATGGAGGTCTCGAGTCTCAGAATCATGCTCGGCCCGACGCCCGCCACGACGTTGATGTATCGCTCGCCCGACGGTCTGGTGCAGCAGTTCCTCTTCAACCGGCGATAGGGCGCCGCGGCGTCCGACCCGCTCATGGGGCCGCGTCCCACGTTACGCCGCGTCCCACGTTACACTGCTGGCAGCGGCGTCCCTGACGCTGGCAAGGAGTGCGTGATGTCTCGAATCGGTGTGTGGGGGCTGGCGCTGGGAATCGTGATGGTCGCGTCGGGCGCCTCGGCCCAGACGGCTCCGTCGGCAGTCTCGGCCTGGGTGGCGGCGCCCCAAGCGGGCGCCACGTGGGCGTCGGCCTACGTGGAGCTCAAGAATCCAGGGATGTATGACCTGTACGTGGTGTCGGCGACGAGCGATGCGGCCGCGTCAGTGGAACTTCGGGCTGCCGCCAAGCCTGGGGGCGAGCCAGCCGTGGTGGCCGAGTTCACCGTACCCGCCTACGGCAGCATTGACGCCGCAGCCACGGGACCGCATCTGCGTCTCGTCGGCCTCACCCGCGCGCTGGCGGCAGGTGACACGGTGGCGTTGGTCGTGAAGACGGACGGGGGCGAAAGCCTTCGAGTGTCGGCCACGGTCCGCTAGCGGGCGCCCGTCGCGGGCCCACGTGAATTGGCACAGAATAGGGGCGCTGTAACCGCCGAGGTTGGCGTCGCGGCGGTCCACCCGGCCGTCATCCAGCCCCGTCGGTCGGGTCGCCGCGTCTTGGGAATTCGCTCAGGTTCAACGAGGAGTACTTGCATGAAGAAACTGACTTTCGCTCTCGCGATGATGGTCGTGACCGCCGGGGCATTCACGGCTGCGCAGCAGGGCCCGCGGCGTGCGCCGGATCCGCGCTCGATGGGCGGCGGCGATTGCCGCGACAACCCGTACAACTGCGCCGACGCCGCCAACCCGCTTCCGAAAGCCGACACCGTGTGGCTCGAAGAGATGACGTGGATGGACGTGCGTGACGCGCTCAAGGCCGGCAAGACGACGGCGATCATCTCGACGGGCGGCATCGAGCCGAATGGGCCGTGGCTCGTGACCGGTAAGCACAACTACGTGCTGCATGCCAATTGCGACGCTATTGCCCGCAAGCTCGGGAACGCCATTTGTGCGCCGATTGTGAAGTACGTGCCCGAAGGGGACATCGAACCGAAGACCGGCCACATGGCCAGCCCCGGCACCATCACCATGCGGGAAGAGACCTTCCAGGCCGTGCTGAACGACGTGGCTGAGAGCCTGCAGGCGCACGGCTTCAAGACCATCGTGTTCATCGGCGACAGCGGTGGCAACCAGAAGGGGCAGCAGACCGTCGCCGAGAAGCTCACGGCGAAGTGGGCCGGCAAGGCCCTGGCACTCCATATTCCCGACTACTACACCTACAACGTCGTCACGAAACACTTCGAGGACCAGGGCACGCTGCCGAAGGATCGCAAGAGCGACGGCATGCATGACGACCCGGTCATCACGCTCAACATGTTCATCGACGATCCGAACTCGGTGCGCTACGACGCGCGTGTGAAGGCGGGCAAGGCCTCGATTGACGGCGTGTCGATCGCCGACCGCGCCAAGGCGACCGAGCTGGCGAAGAAGATCGTCGCGTTCCGCGCCGATTACACGATTGCCGCGATCAACAAGGCCATTGCCGCCAAGGGCAAGGCCACGATGCAGCAGTAAGCCGCAGTTCAGCACGACCCTGTTGACGGGCGCCGGAGCCGAGGCTTCGGCGCCCGTCTCGTCTGCAGAGGCCCTCTCCCCAATCGAGGTGCTTCACCGGTGAACGGCACGACGATAGGCCCGTATCGAGTAGTGCGCGAGCTCGGCCAGGGTGGCATGGGCACGGTCGTGCTCGCCGAAGACACGCGCTTGGGCCGGTACGTGGCCCTGAAGACCGTGTCGGGCGCACAGGCCGGCACCACCGGCGGCCGCGCGCAGTTGCTCGATGAGGCCCGTGCCGCGGCGGCCATCAGCCATCCGGCCATTGCCGCCGTACACGACGTCGTCGAGCACGACGGCGACATCGCCATCGTGTTCGAGTATGTGGAAGGCGAGACGCTCGCCGCGCGGCTCGGCAAGGGCCCGCTCGCGGAAGACCAGGCCATTCAGATTGCCATTCAGCTGGCCGATGCGCTCGGTGTCGCCCACGGCCACGGCGTGCTGCATCGCGACCTGAAGCCGTCCAACGTCATGCTGGCGCCGGGGGGCGTCGTGAAGATCCTCGACTTCGGCATTGCGCGCTTCCGCCCCGTGGGGCAGCCCGGCGCCGAGGACGACGAAGGCTTCATGGGCACGCCTGGCTACGTCGCGCCCGAGCAGTGGGTGGGGAAGCCCGCCGACGAGCGTTCCGACCTGTACGCGCTCGGTGTCGTCCTCTTCGAGATGATCACGGGCAAGCGTCCGTTCCCTGACCGCGAGCCGTTCGCGCTGGCCCGCGCGGCCATCGAGCGGATCGCACGGCGCATGTCCACGCTGGCGCCGCAGGTGTCGCCCGCGCTTGACAAGCTCGTCGCGCGACTGCTGGCGGCCGATCCGGCCCTTCGCCCTCCTCGCGCGCGTGTGGTGGCCGACGAGTTGCGTTCGATGCTGACGCCGCCGGCGGCGGCGCCGGGCGTGCGCTGGCGTCGATGGGCGGTGGCGGTCACGCTCGCGGTGGGGGTGGGCGCCGCCGCAGTGTGGGCGCTCACTCGTCCCGTGACGCTCGATGTGAAGAACCCCGTCATCGCAGTGCTGCCATTTGCCAATGTCACGGGCAACGATGGCAACGATTATCTGGCGGCCGGGGTGGCCGATAGCCTGGTCACAAGTCTGGCCTCGCTGCCGACCGTGACGGTGCTCTCGCGGTCGGCGGTTGAGGAGGCGCGGGCGCGACGAAAGGATCCCGGTGCCGTGGCGCGCGATCTCGGCGCGACGTTCGTGGTCGAGGGCACGGTGCAGGGGGTGGGCGCGCAGCTCAGACTCGGGCTGAACCTGCTTCGCCAGGACGGGTCGGTGGCCTGGGCCATCGGGATCGAGGGCGCGGCCGACCGCGTGTTCGACATGCAGGCGCGCCTGGCCGCGGCCCTTGGCGGCGCCCTCAGCGTGCAGATGTCGCCGGCCGATCGCGCGCGGCTGAGCACCCCGCCCACGTCGAATGCTGACGCGCTCGACGCCTACTGGCGCGGCCGCGCGATGCTCGAACGTCGCGATACGGCCGGCAACCTGCAGCGGGCCGCCGTGGCGTTTGGCGAGGCCTTGCGCCTCGACGCAGGCTTCGTCGACGCGCATGTGGCCCTTGGCGAAGCGTACTGGGAGCTCTATAACGCCACGCGCGATCCGAAGTATGCCGACGCGGCGGTTCGGGCCGGGCAAAGTGCGCTGCAACTCGCCCCGGAGCAGCCGTCGGTACGATTTGCTTATGCCCGAGGGCTCGTCGACAGCGGGCGCAATGCGGATGCCGTCAACGAACTGCAGCGCACGCTCGCGCTGCAGCCCAACAACGACGAGGCGCACCGCCAGTTGGGCCGGGCGCTGGCGGCGCTTGGACGGCTCGACGAAGGCCTCGCCGAATGGCGCAGGTCCATTGCCCTGCGGCCCAGCAACTGGCAGCCCTACGCCGAGATGGGCCACGCGCTGCTGCAGGCGGCGCGCTACGACGAGGCGCGCGAGAGCGCCGAACGCCTGATCGCGCTGCAGCCCGACAACGTCGTGGGGTATCAGCAGCTGGGCGCCGTCTACCAGACGACCGGAGACACCGAGCGGGCCCTGACGTACTACGACCAGGCCACCGCGATTGCCCCGGCCGCACAGGTGCTGTCGAACGTCGGCATCCTGAACTACGACCGGCGCGACTATGCGAAAGCCGCCGGCGCGTTCCGGCGGGCGATTGCCTTGCGTCCCAACGAACACCGCACGCACCGGAACCTCGGCGACTCGCTGCTGAAGCTGGGCCAGAGCACCGACGCCACCGCGTCGTATCGCAAGGCCGCCGAACTGGCCGAGGCGCAGTTGCTCGTCAACCCGGCCAACGTACAGGACCTGTCGGCCTTGGCGTTGTACCTGCAGAAAGCTGGCGACGGCGCAGCGGCACTGCGACGCGTGGACGAGGCGCTCCGTCAGGCGCCGAAGGATCCCCAGGTGTGGTACCGCGCCGCCGCAGTGCATGCGCTGGCCGGCCGGCGAGACGCCGCGCTCGCTGCCCTGCAGCAGGCGCTGAGCCTTGGCTTCAGCCGCGCCCGGGTCGCGGCGGACGACGACTTCGGGACACTGCGCGAGCAGCCGCGGTTTGCCGCGCTGGTCGCGTCGTAGCGAGACCGGTGCCCCGGGGCGCCGGGGGTGCTATCGTTGGCCGGTAGGCCACTTGTCCAAAGGGAGCACCGCCATGTCGCGTGTCCGAGCCAGGGTGAAGTACGCCACGATTTTTGTCTTCCCGTCTGCCGTGAAGGGCAAGGGGGTGCGCGTCAGCGCCACCCCGGAGACCCTGTCGGTCCGCCCCGGCGACATCGTCGACTGGACCGTGGTGAACGCCACGGCCGCCGACAGTCCCGGCCGCGTGTCGATCAAGTGGAAGGATAAGACGCCGCTCAAGGGTGAGCCCAAAGAGTTCGATCGCGCCGCGCGTGCCACGGTGCGGGCCGACGCAAAGCCCGGCAAGCGATTTCGCTACAGCATCCTCATCGACGGCGTCGAGGTGTTCGACCCCGAAATCGAGATCATGTCCTGACGTCGACGCGTGGCCGTCGAGCGAACCGCACCATACGCGTAGTGCGTCGGCATCTTCCTGGGGGCGTCACGGTGCGTGTGTGCAGGTCTGTGTTCGTCCTTCTCGTGATGCTCGCGGCGACATCCGTGATCCTGGCCCAAGGTGCTGGACCCGGCGCGGTGGTGACCTTGGCCGTCGCAGGTCGTTCCAACAGTGCGCCCTGGATCGCGGCCCACGGCCGCGACGTGGCCGTGACCTGGGCGGCCGCATCCGGTGGCAAGTCCGATGTCTTCGTGGCGATGAGCACGGATGCCGGCGCCACCTTCACGGCTCCGGTACAAGTGAACATGGTGCCCGGCGAAGGCCGCGTGGGCGGCGAGATCCCGCCCCGGGTCGCGCTGCGAGGCCGCGCTGGCACGACGCCAGAAGTGGTCGTGGCGTGGAACGCCAAGGACCACGGCACCGAGATCAAGATCGCGCGCAGCGGCGACGGCGGCAGAACCTTCGGTGCGCCGTCGTCGCTGCAATCCCCGGGCGCGGCGGGCGATCGCGGGTGGCACTCGCTGACAGTCGACGACCAGGGCGTGGCACATGTCCTGTGGCTCGATCACCGGGGCCTCTCAGGTCCGAAGACCGAACACACCCATGGCGCGACCCGTGACGAGATCGACGGCGTCGCCATGGCGCAGAAGTCGAGCCTCTACTACGCCTCGTTCGGCGCGCGTGTGTCGACCGAGAGAGCCGTCACCTCCGGCGTCTGCTATTGCTGCAAGTCGGCCATTGTGGCGCTGCCCGGCGGCACGCTCGTCTCGGCGTGGCGCCACGTGTATGCGGGGAACATGCGCGACATGGCCTTCACAATGTCGCGTGACGGGGGCGCGTCGTTTGCGCCGCCCGGGCGGGTGAGCGCCGACGGCTGGTCCATCAACGGCTGCCCCGACGACGGGCCGGCCTTGGCGGCCGGACCTGACGAGCGCGTGCACATCGTGTGGCCCACGGTGATTCCGGGAACGGAGCCCGTGGGCGCGCTCTTTTATTCCACGCTCGGCGCCAGCGGCACCTTCGCGCCGCGCACGCGCATCCCGACGCTGGGCAGCCCGAAACCGTCGCACCCGCAGGTCGTGGTCGATGGCTCGGGCCGCATGGTCGTGGCGTGGGACGAATCATTGGGCGGCGTGCGGACCGCGGCCTACAGCGTCGCTGAGCGCGCGGCTGACGGCGCAGTGCGCTTCGGCCCGGCGATGCGATTTGCCGCTGAGGGCCCGACGCTCTACCCGGTGATGGCCGGTCTGGCCGATGGGGTTGTGGCGGCCTGGACGGCGGGTGCGCCGGGCAGTCAGGTCATCCAGGTGCGACAACTGGTCGCGGCGGGACGGACCCTAGTCGAGCGAAGATAGGCAGAGGTTCCGACATGATCCGCCAACTGAGTTCGCTCGCATTCTGTCTTGTCGCAGCGGCGGCCGTGCTGCCGGCACACATGCCAGCGCAGGGGCATGGCCAGAAGCCAGCCGGCACGCTCGGCCACATGGATCACAAGTTCGACGATCCAGAACGCTACGCCAAGGAGTTCGACGACCCGGCCCGCGACGCGTGGCAGATGCCGGCTCGCGTGATCGAGGCCCTGGCCTTGACACCCGGGCAGAGGGTTGCCGACATCGGTGCGGGCACCGGGTACTTCAGCATGCGTCTGGCGGCATCAGTGGCCAAGCCGATGGTCTTTGCCGTCGACCTCGAGCCGTCGATGGTCGCGCATCTCACCAGGCGCGCGGCCGCCGAAGGCCGAACCAACGTGGTGGCCGTGCAGGCCGCGGCCGACAGCCCGAACCTGCCGGAGGCGATGGACGTCGTGCTCATCGTCGACACCTACCACCACATTCCGAATCGGCCCGCCTACTTCACGGGTCTGCGGTCAAAGCTCCGCCCCGGTGGACGCGTGGCCATCGTGGACTTCCGCAAGGGCGCGCCGGGCGGCGGGCCGCCTGACGATTTCCGTTTCACCGTCGACCAGATCAGCGGCGAACTCGCGGCCGCGGGCTTCGTGCTCGACCGGCAGCACGACTTCCTGCCGCGGCAGCTGTTCCTCGTCTACCGCGCCAAGTAGGACGGCTGAGGAGCGTGTGCGCTGTGCGAACGGCCCTGGCGGTCGCGTGTGCCGGACTCGTGTGGCTGACCGCGTTCGCGGCCCGGCTCGACGGCCGTGAGCAGCCGACCCACTACGCGCCGCCGCTGGCGCGCACGCTGGCGAGCCCGCTCGACTTGTCGGATGCCGACTTGAGCGCCGGTCAGGCAGCATACGAGTCGCGGTGCGCCGGCTGCCATGGCCGCGCCGGGAGGGGCGGTCCCGCGCCCGCCGCCGGAGGTCTTGCGCCGGCGGATCTCACGCGTCCCGATCTGCGCACGCACACCGACGGCGAGATCTACTGGGTCATCGCCAACGGCATCAGCGGCAGCGGCATGCCCGCCGCGACGGACCTGTCCGAGACGGCGCGCTGGCAGCTCGTGGCGTGGGTGCGCAACCTGGGCGGCGTGAAGGCGCCGGTTCGGGCCACCGACGGCGGGGCGTCCTACGTGTGGGACCTGCCGCCGGGCTTTCCCCGGCCCAAGGTGCCAGCCGATAACCCGATGACGCCCGCCAAAGTGGCACTCGGCCGGTATCTCTTCTACGACCCGCGCCTCTCGACCGACGGCACGTTCTCGTGCGGGAACTGCCACGAGCAGAAGCTGGCCTTCACCGACGGCAAGGCGCGCTCGAAGGGCGTCACGGGCGACCTCACGCCGCGCAGTTCCATGGCCCTGCACAACGTCGCCTACGCGCCCGTGTTCACGTGGGCCAATCCCACCGTGCGGCGACTGGAAGCGCAGGCACTCGTGCCGATGTTCAGCGAAGACCCCGTCAAGCTCGGGCTGTCGGGCCTCGAGGACACGATGTTGGCGCGGTTGGCGGGAGAACCGCGATACCCGAAAATGTTCGCCGCCGCGTTCCCGGGTAATCCGGTGCCTATCTCGCTGGCCAACGTCACGCGCGCCATCGCGTCGTTCGAACGCACGCTGCTGTCGGGCCGGTCGTCCTACGACCTGTATCGCACGAGCGCCGACCCCCGTGCGCTGTCGGCGCCCGCGCTGCGCGGTGAAGACCTCTTCTTCTCGGCGCGCGCGCAGTGCTTTCACTGCCACGGCGGCTTCAACTTCACGGACATGGCCGACTACGTGGGCAAGGGGCTCGTCGAGGTCGAGTTCCACAACACCGGGCTCTACAACCTCGACGGACGCGGCACCTATCCTGCGTCCAACACGGGCGTGCACGCCGTCACCGGGAATCCTGACGACATGGGGCGCTTCAAGGCGCCGTCACTCAGGAACATCGCGCTGACTGCGCCCTATATGCACGACGGCAGTATCCCCACGCTCACCGAGGTCATCACACACTATGAAGCGGGGGGGCGCACCGTGGCCACCGGGCCCCTCAAGGGTGCAGGCGCCACCAACGTGCACAAGAGCCCGTTCGTGAAGGGGTTCACGCTGACCGGTCAGGAACGCGGCGATCTCGTGGCGTTCCTCGAGAGTCTGACGGACCACGCGTTCATCAGCGACCCGCGGTTCTCGAACCCGTGGCCGGCGCCCCCGGCGACCGCCGCGAAGAAGGGGAAATGACCATGCGCGCACGACCTGTCGTGATTGCCCTGCTCCTGACCGTCACCGTCGGGGCTTTCGCCAGTGCCCAGGAGCCCAGCCCCAAGCAGCAGGCCGCCGACATGGCCGGTCAGCTGATGAGTCCGTTCTGTCCGGGGCGACTACTGGCCGACTGCACGTCGCCCGACGCCGGCGCGTTGCGGAAGGACATCGCCACGCGGATTGCCGCCGGGGAAACTGCGGCTGCCGTGAAGGCGGGCCTGGTGAAGCAGTACGGTGCCGAGGTTCTGGGCGCGCCGGAGGCGAGGGGTGTCGGCTGGCTGGCGTGGCTCGTGCCGGGGATTCTGGGCGTGGCGTCGTTCATCGCGATTGGCGTGAAGGTGGTGCGCGCCACGCGGAACGCGCCGGCTCCGGCCCTGGCGGCGGCCGGTGTGACCGACGCGCAGGCCTTGTCGCAGCTCGACGACGAGTTGCGGGATCTCGACTAGGCGGCGAGGATGGGCGGTGCCGCCGAGGCGGTCTCGTCCGGGCTACCAGACGCTGGCGCTGTAGCGTTTCCTGAGGATCCGGTCCTTGGTGATGAGCCGGGCCTCCCGAATCGCCGCCTGCGCCACGATGAGCCGGTCGAACGGGTCCCGGGTCCACGAGAGCGTCAGAGCGTGGCGGGCGACGTCGGGAAACGGCAGGTCGCACACGCGCAGCATCACGCGGTGCTGCAGGTCATTCACGACCACGTCGGCGCTGTCGGCGACGCGTTTGGTCTCGTAGAGATACTGCAGCTCCAGGACCACCGCCGGCGAAATGAGCAAATCGTCGGCTTCGACGGCCGTGCGCGCCGCCGGCGAGAGCCGGGCGGCATCGCCGGCAAACAGCCACGCGACCACGTGCGTGTCGAGGTAGGCTACGGTCGCCACTCGCCGCTCCAGTCGAGGTGCACGATCGCGTCGGCGTCGACCTTCAAATACCGTGGCCGCTTGACGAGCCGTTCGAGCCGGCTGGCTGGCGCGACCGGCACGATGCGGAGTCGCTGCCCGCGCCGCGCGATTTCGACGGGTGTGCCGGTGTCGAGCACCTCATCCAGCACCTTGTAGACGTTGGCCCGCAGTCGGGAGGCGGTGATGGTCATGCCGTGATCTTGTCAGGCCATGCGTACGTGTGTCAACGGTTGGCACGTACGTGTCGCTGGAAGAACTGGCCGGGATATCACGGGCCCGGCCGGACCAATCTGGCGGTGGTGCGGAACCGGCGATAGCGGCTGTACAGCGCATGGCCGGTCGTCGTCTCTCCCCAGGAGTTGTCGTAGCGTTCCCGCATCTCCACCGGCACCCACGCCGTCACACCCGGGTCAGGCGCAAACGTCACGGTGATGCGCGAGGTCAGCCACTCCTCGCGGACTCGATCTTCCTCCCGGCCGCCGGCGGCCGGTTGCGGCGCCCCGTCCCGCAGCGAGATCTCGGTCCGACGGACCTGGCCCTCCGACGCATCGAACCAGACGGTGCCTTCCAAGGGGACATCGCGGCCGCGCTCGCCGGCCACCAGGGTGGGCCTGGCCCGCTCGCGGAAGGTGCGCCTCGTGAGCCGCCGGCCGTCGAGCGTTTGGGATCGCGGTGCGGAATAGGTGAAACGGGCGTGGCTCGCCGTCCGCAGTGCCGCCAACGCGAACGTGGGCAGATTGGCATCGCGCGTGAACGGGCCAATGTTAAAGGCGGCATTGGCATCGCGGACGCGTCGCCACCGTTCCGGCCAGCTGAGGGTCGCATCGGACAGCAGGTCGTTCAGTGTCGGCCCAGTCGCGATTACTGCTTTGCCGTCGATGCGCTTGACGGCCCGATAGCCGAGCCAGTTGGCGGGTCCGTCGTCGAAGTGGATCAGCGTGAACTCGGACACGAGCTCTCGGATCTCACGCGGAACGAGGTTCGGCTGGCGGACAGCGCCTGAGCGGGGCAGCCGCGTGACGACCTGCCGGTAGGTTTCATCGGCCACGACGGAACCGAGTTCGCGCTCCCAGGCATCGACATACGCGCCGAGCCGCGCCAACGAGTCATCACGAGCCTGGTCAGCAGCAGGGGCGCTGGTCGACAGCGCGAGGGCAGCCGCGCAAAGCGACAACGAGAAGGCGAGCGTGGGCATGGGGTGTCGTCCAGGAAACCATAGCACCAGTTCGGTCGCGGCGGCCCGGACGGGATACGATAGACAGTTCCGCCATGATTTCTTTTTCCCGCATCGGCAAGCAGTACGGCCGTCAAGTTCTCTTCGTCGACGCCTCGTTCCAGTTGAACCCGGGCGAAAAGGTGGGGCTGGTTGGCCCCAACGGCGCCGGCAAGACCACGCTCTTCCGCATGATCGTGGGCGAGGAAGCCGCCGACGAAGGTGACGTCTCGGTTCCGAAGAAGCTCTCGATCGGCTACTTCCGACAGGACGTGGGCGAGATGGCCGGGCGATCGGTGCTCGACGAGGCCATCGCCGGCAGCGGCCGGGTCGGCGACCTGCACCACGAACTCGAGGGTCTCAACCACGCCATGGCCGATCCGGCGCAGGCCGACGACATGGACCGCATCCTGGCGCGTTTTGGCGAGGTACAAGAGGCATACGACCACCTCGGCGGCTATGCCCTCGAAGCGCAGGCCCGCGAGATCCTGCACGGGCTGGGCTTTGAGGACGACCGTATCGATGGCGACGTCGGCGAGCTCTCGGGCGGCTGGAAGATGCGCGTGGCCATGGCCCGCGTGCTGCTCGGGCGGCCCGACGTGCTGCTCATGGACGAGCCCACCAACCACCTCGACATCGAGTCGATCATCTGGCTCGAGGCGTTCCTGAAGACGCTGCCTGGCGCGCTGCTCATGACGTCGCACGACCGCGAGTTCATGAACCGCATTGTCACGAAGATTGCCGAGATCGACGGCGGGGAAATCACCACCTACTCGGGCAACTACGACTTCTACGAGCGCGAGCGCGCCATTCGCGAGACCAACCGCGAGGCCGCCTACGCGCGTCAGCAGGCGATGCTGGCCAAGGAGCAGCGCTTCATCGACCGCTTCGCCGCCCACGCCGCCAAGGCCGCGCAGGTGCAGAGCCGCGTGAAGGCGCTCGAGAAGATCGAAAAGATCGAACTCCCCAAGCGCCGCAAAGTGGTGCAGTTCGACTTCCGTCAGCCGCCGCGTTCCGGCGATCAGGTACTGATGCTCGAAGGCGTGACCAAGGCCTACGGGAAGCGGGTGGTGCACGACGGCGTCAATCTGACCATCCGCCGCGGCGAACGTTGGTGCGTGATGGGTAAGAACGGCGCCGGCAAGAGCACACTGCTCAAGATGATTGCCGGGCAGACTCAACCCGACGCGGGCGACATCCGCCTGGGCGCCAGCCTGCAGATGGGATACTTTGCGCAGCAGTCGCTCGAGGTCCTCAATCCTGACCTGACCATCGACGAGCAGCTGCAGAACGACTTCTCCGACGAGTCGATTGGCACGCTGCGCAGTCTGGCCGGCGCGTTCGGATTTTCGGGCGACGACGTGGACAAGAAGATCCGCGCGCTGTCGGGCGGCGAGAAGACGCGCCTGGTCATTGCCCGCATGATGCTGAACCCGCCCAACTTCCTGGTGCTCGACGAGCCCACCAACCACCTGGACCTGGCGACCAAGGACATGCTGCTCGAGGCGCTGGCCAACTTCGAAGGCACGATGCTCTTCGTGTCGCACGACCGGGCGTTCCTGCGGCGGTTGAGTAATCGGGTACTGGAACTGGGGGGAGAAAGCGGCACCGAATCCCAGCCCCACATCTACCCGGGGTCGTACATCGAGTACGTGGAGCGCACCGGCCATGAAGCCCCGGGCGTGCACGCCTGAGCGCTCGCCGCCTGGTCAGATGAGCCAGTTCGGCCAGTTTTCTCGCTATTTCGAGAGACACGGGCTGTTACCCAGTCCCGGGTCAGCCGATAGCCCGAAGGTAGTGGTCTTGCCAGGGCGGCTCTTGTGGCAAAATCGT
>JANMDX010000412.1:0-8729 GCA_031376505.1 Acidobacteriota bacterium | reverse complement strand
AACACACGAGGCGCCCCCTTCAGCTGGGTGAAGACCGCTGACGAGATCCTCGACCGCATGCGGCGATTTGGCCTTCGGGTGCAGCAGGTCCACGGCCAATGAGTCGACTTATCCTAGAAATCACGGATCCAGGGGACTAGGAGCTTGCTGAAAAACGCTGCAATGACCGCCGTGTAGGGTCTCTGCGAAGCGTGAGGCCGGTGGTGCGGAGCGCCGCGGCGGCGCCAGCGGGGCGCGGGAGCGCGCCCGACACCATGGTCAAGCGGGCTGCGCGATCAGTTTCGGGATCCGGAGCACGTTGTAGGCGGCACTCGCGAGTACGAAACGCCAGTCGACCTTCGCCAGCCCGCGCACCTTCACCTTTCGGATCCCCGCGATCGTTTTCAGCCAGCCGAAGGCCGGCTCGATGCGAGGCCGCGCGTGCTGACTCTTCCCGTAGCCGGCGTGGCGAGTCGTGCGGCCGTCGATCGCACTGCCGCCGTTGCGGGTCAGGTTCTGCGTGACGTGCGGCGCCGTCCCGAGTTCCCGCACCAGCTGCACGAAGACGTGCGAGTCGTAGCCCTTGTCGGCGCCGAGTGTCCGACGGCGCCACGGCGCCCGCTGCCATTGGTCGCAGAGCATGTGCGTGGCCGCCTCGCGTTCGCCAAAGCCGTCGGCGACCGTCGCCATGGCGTCGACGATCAGGCCGTGTCGGTTCTCGATGAGCAGATGGCCGAGATACGCCAAGCGAGACTCGGCCTGGTACGACTTCCGGTACAGACGCGCGTCAGGGTCGGTCTTGGACGCATGCGTGTCGTTCGAGCGCCGCTCGCCACGGAAGTCGCGCCCGTCGCCGTCGGTGTCGCCGTCCTTCTTCTGGAAGCTCTTCTGGCTCGCCCAGGCCTCGATCAACGTCCCGTCGACCGTGAAGTGCTCGTCCGACATGAGATCCTGCGCGCGGTCCACCACACGGCGGAAAAAGCTCCGAGCGATCTCCTGATTGAGCAGGCGGTCGCGGTTCTTGCTGAACACGGTCGGCGCCCACACCGGCTCGTCCAGGTCCATGCCGACGAACCACCGGAAGAGCAGGTTGTAGTCGAGCTGCTCCATCAGCAACCGCTCGCTCCGGATCGAATAGAAGATCTGAAGCAGCTGCGCCCGAAGCAGACGCTCCGGCGGGATTGACGGACGGCCGACGCGCGCGTAGAGCCCGTCGAACTCGCGGGACATCTCCCGTAACACCGCGTCGACCAGGGCCCGGATCGCCCGGAGCGGGTGGGTCGCCGGCACGCGCTGCTCGGCGGACACGTAGCTGAACATCGACTCGGGCTGGCGATCGTCTCCACGCATGGCGGCATCGTAGCCCGGGATCGATCGGCTGTCGATCCCCCTACCTGAGCGAGTTTTTCAGCAAGCTCCTAGCAGGCTAGAACTCCTGCGCCAGCTCTCGACTCAAGCACTCGAACGCACGCGCCAGTCCTTGCCTCGCTCCAACCAGAACCCCTCTCGATCGCGCAAGTAGGCCAACAGCCCGTCCATCGTGTGCAGCCACACATCTGCAACATCGTTGGCTTCATCTTCCTGGCGACTAAGGGTTCGTCGGAGGTCAAGAGACTCTACGCTTGGCCTAAAGAGAACTCCGGTCGTTGACCTATGCTCAAGCCGCAGGTGCGCGAGCTCGTGGAAGATGACTCGCGCGCGCTCTGCGCGAGTGAGGTCCTCATTGAGATGAATCGCCGCACCTGAGAGCGTTCGGACAAGGCACCCTTTCAAGGGCCCCATGGCTCTATGTCGAACCGGAACTCGTAGGTATCGAAGAAGACAGTCGATGACTCGCTCAGGCGCACGCGTTTGAGCGACGAGGATATCGTCGCCTGACACGACCAGCGCATCCAACATAGTGGTCAGGGCATCTTGCACCCTGGTTTGCAGGAGGATGTCTTGACGGACATAGTGGCTTGCATTTGCCACTCGAAATGCGCCGAGTGTCGAGGACAGGTACACAACAAGCCTATCCAAGTCTCTAAGCAATGGCTCGCCCGCGATGACATGATGGCCGTTCAGTGCCGACGAGCAGATGGACCCAAGCAACCTCGTAGTAGCTGCGGAGCCGACCACGCGCTCACGCGCTCGACGGAGGGAGCGATGGCACACCGGTCCGGCTCCGATCCTCGTCGAAGAGTCAATCGCTGCTAAGTTCATGAGCCGAGCAAATACACGATCGAAAGACCGTCGAAGCGCAACCAGCGCAGGCATGGTCCGCTTCGCCGCGCTACCGCGTACATCCGCGGACGTCCGTCCGATGTGCGCTTGGAGCGGCGACCGCAAGCGCTGGACCAGCCAACCGCATGCCTTCGTGGCACGGCGCAGCCCTCGCGCTATCGTTGCCCGTCGAGCAGGATGAGTGAATAGCCGTACGCTCGGCAGCCAATTGTCGCCCTTCGCGCCCGGGTCATCAGCGAGTCGGAAATCTGTAGGGTAGGTCACAACGTCAGCTTGAAGCAGCGCGAAGACCCGTTGCGCGTCTCCTATGAGCCCACACCCTCTGTCTACCAGGATGATTGGGCGCCAGTCGAGCGACCGGTTACGGGCTCGGTTGAGGCAGTCTATGAGTTCGACATCTGAAGGCAGGTGTTCAAGCCGGATAATCGGGCCCATGGGCAACGACACAACTTGCACCTTAAGCACGGCGCCCACCTTTCAGGGACGATGGGAGCTCCAGCTCGAACTCGATCGCCCGGAGCAACTCTTCGCGTTGCTCGACTGTCATCTCGTAAATGTCCGCAATCGAGGTAGCGCTTGCCCCATTCAGCCAATGCCTCACGAGCCGTTCTTCCGTGAGATCTGGCCCATAGCTCAAGCAGGGCCATTCCAGGGGAACCATTAGCGCGGCGCGAATTCTCGTCGCGACGTCGGCCCTGGGAACGAAGGTCGGATTGGCGATGAGAAACCTCGCCTCCCAGATTCTTAGGCCGGCTCGGCGCGCAAATTCGACCGGGTCCATCTCCAGCATCCGGAACTGTTGAGTCATGAGCGCCTGCTGGACGGTGTGCGCGCGGGCCGCGTGTTGATCGCGGGAGGCGAGCAGCCATTCCGCCAGAGGGAAGAGCAGGCGCGATCCGTGCACCGAACGCGCCAAGCGGCGTGTCGACGCCCAAGCCAACCCGGTCACACCAGCGGCACAAAGGATTTGGGTCGGCCCCCAGGAATCGGGTGGCCCAACCGTCAGGTGCCCACCGAACAACTCGACCAGCGCGACAGCCGCCTGGGGGGCCGAGAGCGCCACCCCTAGTATTGTGAGCGTGCGGTCGGTCGTTCGCGGGTTGGGCGAACCACCTAAGGGTGTCCGGGGCCGAGTATCGTGACGCACGAAGATACCTACGGAGTAGGCAGCATGCGCGCATCATCGGGCGCTGTCAACCGTTGGTGGCGTCTTGGGGCGTCGTCGGTCCCAGGGTTCTATTTGAAACCGGGTATTCCTCGGCTCCCTGATTCGCTAAGCCAGCGTGGAGGTCGGGGCACGCGACGTGGAAACGCTCGACGCGCGGGTCGTAACCGCACACATCGACAACCCCCGTGACGACCCGGCGGCCGTGGACGCGCGCAAGATGCGCGACGACGTTGACGGCCAGGGCGATGGCTTCGTGGATACTCCGATGCGGCAACTCGACGTTGGCGGTCAACACGCAGTGCGCCAAGCGGGTCAACGCCTGCTCCGCCGAGTTCGCGTGGATGGTCGTGAGACTGCCCAGGTGGCCCGTGTTCAAGGCCTGCAGCAAGTCGAAGGCTTCGGCACCTCGAACCTCCCCCAGCAGGATGCGGTCCGGACGATGGCGGAGCGTGGCTCGCACCAAGTCTGAGATCGTCACTGGCGGTGTCGGCGCTTCCTGGCCGAGCGGCGTCTGCGCTCGCCGCGCCTCGAAGCGCACGACGTTCGGCTGGTCGATGCGGATCTCGGACGTCTCTTCGATGAGTACGATCCGGTCCCCGGCCGGAATGCCCGCGGCGAGCGCGTTGAGCAGCGTGGTCTTCCCGGTACCGGTGCCGCCGGAGATGAGGATGTTCTTGCCCTGCTGGACGGCCGACGTCAGCGACACGGCCTGCGCGCCCGTCAGGGTGCCAACCGCCACCAGATCAGCCAGCGCGTAGCGCCGCGTGAACTTGCGCACGGTCAACGTCGGGCCATCCACCGAGCAGGGCGGGAACATCGCGGCCACGCGGGAGCCGTCCTCGAGGCGCGCGTCGAGAATGGGCTGCATGTCCGAGATCTCGTCGCCGCACGCGCGGGCGATGTTCTTGATGGCCACGGTGAGGTTGCGGGGCTCAAGTGAGCGATCCGGCACCGCGGCCAGCATGCCGTTGCGCTCCACGAACACACGGCGCCCGCCGGCGTTCACCATCACCTCGGTGATGTCCGGATCGACGAGCAGGTCCTCGATGGGACGGAGGAACGGCAGAATGCGATCCAGGCTGCTCATAGCTGTCCTCGCTCGAGGTGGTCGAAGTAGCTGCGCTGCACGTCGAGGTAGTGGGGCTTGAGGTAGCAGTACTGAGGCGGCAACGGGTTGACTCCGTCGTACGGCAGCGCGATGGCCTGGGCGTTCTGCAGCTGCGTGAACACGCGGGGCGGGAAGATGTACTCGTCGTGGGGCGCGTAGCTCTTGCTTGTGCTGAGCGACTGCTTGCCAGCGGTGGGGCGCCCCGTGAGCAGCGAGATGTGCGCGTCGCGTCCCGATTCTGAGATGCTGTAGTGCGCCTTCAACCGGTCGCGCCGGCCGCACAGGTCCGCCGCCGTGCGCGCGGTGAACTCGTCACTGGTGGCCAGGATGATTTTGGTGCGGAAGCACTGGAGCAGCGTGCGCCAGCTCTCATCGTTGGGCAGGGCCGACCGGAGCGAGCTGATGCTCTGGGTCGCAACGATGGGCATTAGCCGCGCTTGGCGCGAGAGCGCGAAGGTGCGTTCGTCGCCGGTGGGGTCCGTCTCGCCCACGGTGGCGAAGGCGTGATACTCGTCGCACACGAACAGCAGGTCGCGCCACGGGCGTGTCGGATGCGCCGTGATCTGCGGGATGCGCTGCAGGATCGCGCGCTGGAAGTCGAGCTTCAGCATCACGCCCAGAATGCGCGCCAGGCCGGGGTTCAGCCCCACGGGGAAGTTGAGCGCCAGCACGTGCCCGCTCTCGAGCAGTGAGCTGAGCGAGGGCAGGGGCCTGGGCTCGCCTGGCGCGGGTTCCTCGGTGTAGGCAGTCCGGGGCGGACAGAAGGCGCGATGCACTGCGGGGCTGTCGTCAAACAGCGACAGGAACACCACCACCCCTTCGACAATCGACGACCGGAGGCGCGCATCGAGCTTGCTCCAGCCGTGCACGTACCAGCGCTCGACGGCCTCGAGCTGCTGCTTGCGCGCGGTCCATGCCGTGCCCTGCGCTTTCTGCACCACGTAGGCGACGTGGCGCGCCGCCAGGAAGGCTTCGAGGTCAGCCTCGTACGGATGCGCCACATGGGCGTCGTCTTCGATGTGCCAGTGCCGCCACGGCACCTGTGTGCAGTGCGCCTGATGGTCGACCTTTCGAATGCGCAGGACGGTGGGTGGATTCGCGAGTTCCACCTTGAGGCGGCGGATGTCGCGATCGATCTGCCCGTCTTCCAGCACGTAGCGGTACACCTCCGAGAACGTCGTGTAGCCGTCGGTGATGCGCCGCAGCAGGATGACGAACTTGAGCAGGTCGGTGTAGGCCTGCTGCCAGAACGGTTCCTTCGACTTGCCGAACAGGTTGTTCAGCAGTGTGGCGATGGCGTAGGCCACGGCGTACGGGTCGAGGTCGTTGTGCAGCGAGTTGTAGCAGACGCCCGAGTCGAGCCCGATCTCGACATAGTCCGCCTCGCGTCCCGCGCGCTGCAGCATGGCGCGCACCTGGCCACAGAAGTCGCCCTTGACTTCCAGCACGAGGCCCCCGATCTTGCGGTCGGGATCGGCGCCGCGCCAGCGCAGCAGCTGGTTCACGTAGGGATACATGCACGCGGACGTCTTGCCGGTACCCACGGCGCCCAGCACCATGATGCCGGTGTAGAGCCCGCGCTGGGGAATCGTGAGCCACTGCGGCGCAGGCGCGCGACCGGGCGTGGCCTCGAAGTGCGCTTCGCCCAGCACCAGCGTGGGCGTCGGGCGCGATTCCGGCTCCGGGTACGGGGGCAGCGCCTGGAACTGCGCGCTCGGCACACGGCGATACACGGCAATCGCCACCAGCGACACGCACAACGACGCCGCCAGCAGCGGCGTGGTGAACCACAGGGTGGCGTAGCCATAGCGCAGCAGCGCGAACACGCGCGGCGCCCGCAGCCCGATCAGGCCGAGGAAGGCGTTGTCGTGGACGAACGGGTACTCCGAGAGCCCCCACACGCCCACCGCGCCGGCCGCGGCCAGCGCCACGATGCGTCGTGCGTCAACGACGGCGCGCAGCATGACGGTGCACCGGGCCCTGCTGGCGCGCCACGCACGACTCGGGGTGCTGGGCGCGCCACGTCAGGAATTCCTTGTCGCGGGCGAGCACCGTGTCGATCACCTGATTGAGCACGTACTCGGTCGACTCGCCGATGAACTGCGCGTACGCACACAGGGTCTCGTTGGTCTCGCGGTCGAAGCGCGTGCGGTGCGTCACCAGTTGCTTGCCGCGCGTGCGCGGTTTGATCACGGACATGGCCGTCCTCCTGTTCACGGCGCAGGCTCACCTGCGGTGCCTCACGACGGGGGTGTGAGCGACCCCTTGGGTTGCGGCCCCGACGAATGTCGGGGGTGCGGGAGGGGGGTCGCTCACACCCAAATCTCTCTACTTCCTCTGTCTGCCTGCGATGGTCAGGCTCTCCACGTCCGATCGCTCACCCTGTGCTATCGCGCTCATACGCAACGGCTTACGCGGCCCACTCTCCGAGCCCTCAGGCGTAGATTCGAGAACGGGCGACACGGCCGAAGGGGGAACACTGCTCCCCGGTCTGTGTTCCCCCCTGTGTTCCCCCCTCCCCGACGTCACGCGGTGCCGACCAGGGTGGCGAGATGCTGGTAGTCGTGGGCCATCACCTGGCTCGTCACACGGCCCCGGAATCGCCCCATCGCGTCCGCCAGCACGGACGACGCCAGGCCGTTCAACACGGCGTCGCCCTCCTGCTGCCAGGTGCGATACAGCGCCAAGAACCGAGGGGCTCGAAACACCTGACCGAGCCGGTTGAACTCGGCCTGATCCTTGGCCGTGTCACCCTTCTCGACCCGCTGCCGTTGCTCGAAGTACCAGTGCAGTTCCCAGATCGCATCCAGCCGCAGAGGACGCGCCAGTTCGTCCCGTACGACCGCCTCGAACCGCGGCGCCGCGCCGGCCAGATGCCGAGGCACGAGCAGGCGGATCTCCCACTCCGGCAACGCCCGGAACAGCTCGGCATGCCGTTGCAGGAAGGTCCGAAACTCGAAGGGCACCCCGCGGGTCACGCCGTAGAGAAACACATGCGTGCGCCCGTCATCCGTGACCCCAATCGGCAGCTTGTCGGGGAACGTGCGGACCTGCCGCGCGCCCGCGATGCCAAAGGTCAGATGCGGGAGTTCCTCGACCCGCAGGCTCGTGGCAGCGGTGAAGTAGGTGAGCTTCTCCGAGGCGGTCGCCAGCCACCGGATCTCGGGGCTGGCCAGCACGGCGTCGAGCACCATCAGGCGCTCCACCGCCCGCCCCAGCGTGGTCGGTTTACGATGGCGACTCTCAGGCTCGCCAATCGCCCGGTACAGCCGCCTCCCGTGCACGTGATACAGGTGCGCCCGGCGGTGCGCCGTGGGGTACCGCGTGGCGAGACGACGGGCCCTGAGCGCAGCGAAGAAGTCGTGCTGTTTTCGCCCGCGCACGACGCCCCGATGCGCCAGGTATTGACGCCCCAGGCACACCCCGGAATGCAGCAACACGGCCTCGAGGAAGCGCGCTTGACGCTCCGTGAAACCCGAGGCAACGACGGCTTGGATGCGGTCTTCGGACGTCATGGCAGCAGCTCCTCCGCCAGGCGCGCATCGCGCCCTCGACCGCCCCGTCCGGAGCCTCCGGACCCGCTGACGCGCGCACCTGCGGCGCGGTATCGAGTGAAGCCCGACCGCGCCTTCGCGGCGGCGTGGGCGCCTCGGTAGTGCGGCGTGACGATCTCAAGGTCTTCAATCACGAGCCGTCCGTCCAGGTCTTCGCACTCCAGGCGCACGTCGGGCAGGTTCAGGTGCTCATCGTGGTACGGCAGTTGGTGGGCGCGGGCCCACTCGGCGATGGCCTCGGCATCACGGTTCGGCGCGCCGTCGCTGTCGGAGCGGCCACGGTTATGGGCCTGCAGGAAGCGCTGGTAGTCCCGCTTCAGTTCGTCCTCGAGCACTACGCGCCGCACGCGGACGCCACGCGCAGCCAGGCGCTCGGCGGCCTTCAGGTACGCCTGATGGAGCCGGGTGTCGTGTGCCAGTTCCTTCGGCTTGGCGACACCGGCGTAGAAGGCCTGGCGCGCCTGGCCTTGGTCTGGGCGACGGTACGCCTCGAGCAGGTCGCGGCCCCGGTCGGTCAGCATGACGAGGCGCGTGCGCGTGCGGTCCACGACGTAGGGCGTCGTCTTCACCAGGCCCGCCGACTCCAAGCGCTCGATCTCGCGCGAGGGTCGGGTCGGTGTCTGTGAGCGGGAGGGCGTGAGTTCCCTCGCCGGCACGACGCGGAACGCCCCGGCGGCGGCCAGCACCCGCACCTCGG
>JANMDX010000410.1:0-3135 GCA_031376505.1 Acidobacteriota bacterium | reverse complement strand
CCACGACTTCGGCCCCCGCGGCGCCTCCGGTTTCACCCGCACCGGCAATCTCGCCGCCGCCGCCGAAGCCGCCGCCGCCTTCGCCCACGGCCTCGCCGCCGTCAGTCCGCCCGGCCTGACAGGCGACGCAAGCTGACAAGTCCGGTGTCACACTTCGGACGACATACTTCGGGCCACACACTTCGGACTTGACGCCTGCAATGCGCGATGTGCGAATGCGGCCATAGAACAAAGTCGCTACGCTCCAGCCCGTTGAGGCACCGTCCGTGGCCACGATGATGGCGCGGTGCGCGCGGTAACGTGATGGGAAGGTCCCGTCTTGAAGATCGAGGAGTTGCCACGAGCAACGCTCAACCTCAAGACAAGGACCACCCCGATGAGCGAGAAGCCCATCAGCGATCTTCGCCGCCGCATGATTGAGGACATGACCGTCCTCGGCATCAACGAGAAGACGCAAAGCGACTACATCCGTCACGTTAAGAACTTCACAATCTTTCTCGGCCGCGCACCGGACACGGCGACGCCGGAGGACTTGCGCGCCTATCAGCTGCACCAACGCCAAGCGAGCGTGCAGCCGCCGACCATGAACGCCACGGTCTCGGCGTTGCGGCTGTTCTTCACGACGAGCTGCAACCAGCCGGACATGGCCCGTCATTTGCGGATCGTGAAGCAGCAGCAGAAGCTGCCGGTGGTGCTGACGGCGGAGGAAGTGCTGTTGCTCCTTGAGTCGGCACCGGGGCCCAGAGACAAAGCGGCGTTCGCCGTGGCCTACGGTGCAGGTCTGCGCCTGTCCGAGATCACCAACCTGAAGGTGTCCGACATCGACAGTAAGCGGATGCTGTTGCGCATCGAGCAGGGCAAAGGTCAGAGAGACCGCAACGGCATGCTGTCGCCACGGCTCCTGGAGGTTCTGCGCGAGTGGTGGCTGATCAGGCAGCCGACGACGTGGCTGTTTCCGGGACGCGACCCGTTGCTGCCGATCTCGACCAAGCAGATCTACCGCGCGGTGCGCGACACCGCCGCCGATATCGGCATCAAGAAGCGGGTCTCGCCGCACACGCTGCGACACTCGTTCGCCACGCACATGCTGGAACAAGGGGTCGATATTCGTCTGATCCAGGTGGCTCTCGGACATTCGAAGTTGGATACGACGGCGCGCTACGCACACGTGGCGAGCAAGGTGCTGCGCGAGATCGTGAGCCCGCTCGACCGGTTGTCGCCTCTGTTGCCGAAGAACGATCCGCCGACGTAGTCGGCTCCCGTGTCCCGTTCGGCGCTGGAGGTCGCGGATATCTTCCGCGACCACGGCCCGGCTTGGCGTGATGCCAACCGGGGCCATCTCTCGCACGCGCAGTTGAAGGTCATGAGTGCGATCGAGGATTGCCGCACGGCAAGCCTCGGGGGCCACGTCACGCGTTGTGCGAACAGCGCGTGCGGCTTCACGGCCATCGCCTATTGCAGCTGTCGCAACCGGCATTGTCCGAAGTGCCAGGGGTCTCAAGCACGCGAGTGGCTGGAGGCGCGGCGTGCCGAACTGCTCGACGCGCCCTACTTCCACGTCGTGTTCACGTTGCCGCCGAAGATCGCGGCCATCGCGTTCCACAACAAGGCGGTGATCTATGACCTGCTGTTCAAGGCGAGCGCGGAGACTCTGACGACGATCGCAGCCGACCCGAAGCGGCTCGGCGTGAAGATCGGTTTTACCTCGGTGTTGCACACGTGGGGGTCTGCGATGACACATCACCCGCACGTGCACATGATCGTGCCGGGCGGCGGCATCTCGCTTGATGGATCACGCTGGATCAGCACGACCGAGGACTTCCTGCTGCCTGTGCCAGTGCTGGTGAAGATGTTCCGCGGCAAGATGCTCAGCGTTCTCAAAGCGGCGCACGCCGATGGCCGCCTGCAGTTCTTCGGCCCGCACGCCGGACTGACCTGCAAGGCCGCGTTCAAGGCCTTTCTTGAGCCACTCTACGACACCCACTGGCACGTCTACGCCAAACGCCCGTTCGCCGGCCCCGAACAGGTGCTGGCCTATCTCGCCCGTTACACGCATCGCGTCGCGATCTCGAACAAGCGGCTGATCAAGTCGGACACGACGGGCGTCACGTTCACGTACAAGGACTACCGGCGCGAAGGATCGGATCGCTACACGACCATGACCGTCGCGCCGGGCGAGTTCATGCGCCGCTTCCTGCTGCACGTCCTACCGAAGGGCTTCCATCGTATCCGCCACTACGGCCTGCTCGCCAGCAGTCGCACCAAGGCGGCGACACTCGAACGCGCTCGCGAACTGATCGCGGCCGCCGGGCCGTCGATGCTGGAGACGAAGCGACCGGAGCCACCGCCCGTCGATGCCTCGGGCCAGCCGTTCGAGCCGATTGCCCATCCCTGCCCGTGCTGCGGCGCTGCGATGGTGATCATCGAGACGTTCGAGGCAGGCCGGACGCCACGGCATCAGCCGCGCGCGTCGTCGATCGTGTTCAGGATCGACACCTCATGAGGTCGAACCCGCCCGTCGCACCCGTCAGTACCTGTTGCCGTCTTCGCTGGTCGACCGCCGGCACGGATGGCGCATGGCCGATCCACCTGTCGGCGGCCGGTTTGCCCCCCTGCGCCGCGCCAGAAACCTGCTTGATTGGCCTGCCTGCGCGACGTCCGCCACCGGCAAGTGGCTCGCACGACTGTACGCCTGCGCGAAAGGTGCTCGCTGCACCGACGGCGCTTACCAAATCCCCATAGCGCCCGCTCAACCGGGTGCCTCACTTCCCGCGACTCCGTTCCCTGGCGGCTTTCGGACGCCGGCCCGGTCGTGCGCGCACCGAGGTCCGTGCCGGGCCGGCATCCGAAACCCGTCACACCTGCTGCCGGTTTCAGGTTGACCTGAATTTCGGCTGACCAACCAAATACCGGACGAACCGCAAGCCTCTGGTTGGCGCGGGGGTATAGGTCGCTCCTGACACATCCCGCCCGCGCCCGGTAACCGGTTCGGAGGAAGCGCGGCTGTCGCGATCCCCGTGTGTACCGCCGTCACGCCCCCGCCCCCTGCGCCTGCGCCGCCCGATACAGATGTGCCGCCACGATCCGCGGCGAAACCGGCCCGAACGAAATCCGCCGCCGCGCGGCGATGCCGAG
>JANMDX010000408.1:0-19629 GCA_031376505.1 Acidobacteriota bacterium | reverse complement strand
CTGAAGATTCCACCGGGAAACGATCTCCACGCCTTGAAGGACGATCAGGCCGGTCGGCATGCCATCAAGGTGAACGACCAGTACCGAATCACGTTTCGATGGGAGGGGCACGATGCCTACGACGTCTGCTGCGAGGACTACCACTAAGCCGGCGAGCCTCCCGCGCGATTCCGCGGTGCTCGGCGCGATGATTCACCCTGGCGAGATGTTGATGGAAGAGTTTCTGCGGCCGCTCGGCCTTCAGCAGAGCGTCGTTGCCGACGAGTTGGGCATCAGCCGGAATCGGTTGAACGAGTTGATCCTGGGCAAGCGGTCGGTCACTGCCGACACTGCCATCCGTCTCGAACGTCGGTTCAGGATGCCCGCCCGCTTCTGGCTGCACCTGCAGGCTGACTACGATCTACAGACGGTGCTGAACGAGGCCAAGGCAACGAAGCGCCGGATGAAGCGGCCCGCCTGAGTGCCGGCGGTGCGCGCGCGGCCGGTCAACGGTTCGAACTCCCGTTCGGGTGCGCTCAGCCGTCACACGGAGTCAATGAGTTGGAGTTGGCGTCCCCGACGGGAAGCGCCCTGAGTGGACAAGGTCCCGAACTGGGCGGGTGGCTAACCGCAGCCTGACGACAACTGCGCAATTCCGCACGCTGATTTCGGAAACTTCGGCGTATGGGGTTGCATTGAAGGTATCATGATGATACCTTCACTTGGTGCCAACCCCGGCGCATTCACTGGAACAGATCCAGCGCATCGTTAGCGCGGGTGGCCACCAAGTCACCTACACGGCCATGCTGGACGCCACTGCGCTGGGTCTCGATGACACCGACATCGTAGCGTGTGTCTGCGCGCTGGACGAGGGCGACTTCTACAAGTCGATGCCCTCCACGAAGAAGCCCGGTCATTTCCAAGACGTGTACAAGCCGTCGTACTGCGGCCATAGGCTGTACATGAAGCTCGACTTGACGGACACGGCTGTAGTGATTTCATTCAAGGAGGATGAGTCCCGATGAGCCTCCCAAACTGCCCGGTGTGTGGGGCCGCTGGCTCCCTAAGCGTGGTCAAGTCCCCTTCAGAGCTTCGCGCTGGTGCGAGGAGCGCTGTAGTCCCTGTTGAACGAAGCCTCTGTGCGAATTGCGGGGAGGCGGTAATGAATCCCGCGCAGATGCGCGCGGCTCAGCTCGCATTGGTGGCTGAACTAAGGCGCCAGGATGATCTGCTAGCGCCTGAAGCGATTCGCAGCATCCGGCTGAAGTTTGGCCTGACCCAGTCGGCCCTGGAGACCGTGCTTGGAGTCGCGCCAAAGACTGTTGTGCGGTGGGAGCGGGGAACCGTGTGCCAGAGCCGCGGCGTGGATCAGCTCCTGCGTCTTGCCGGTGATGTGCCAGGAGCGTTGGCGTACCTCGCCCGTCGCGCTGGTGTTGAGCTGCAGCAATCGTCCGCGACTGGAAAGACAGTCGGCGGACGAGTCATTCCGTTCCCGGAGCCGAAGGCGACGCAGACCTTTGCGCTCGATGGGCTAACGGAAATGTCCAAGATCCCTGATGAGGCGTTGAAATGAGCTCCGTGATCGAGCTTCCTGAAAGCGGCTACGCGGTTAAGCAGGTCTACGCGGGGGAGCAGGTCGTGCAGCCGCGAGATCCGAGCAGCGACAAGGACTCCGGCAACGCGACATTCGGATGGGACTGGCGGTACGTACCGGACTCCGCGCAGAAGGAGTTCGAGGTGATTCTGTCCCTCAGCATCCATCCAAACGTCGCAAGGCCTGAGTTCGTGAGGGTTTCTGCTGTCGGTCGCTTCGAGGTGGTTGGTAAGAGCCCCGCGGTTTCGCTGGACGACTTTGTGGGCGCACAGGCCGTGGCGATTCTTCTGCCATACGCGCGGCAGTTCATCAGCAACTTGACTGCCAACAGCCCTCTCGGTTGCTTCTACTTACCGACGATCAACGTCGCGAAACTGATGGAGCCTGTCGATCGCGCCAAAGCGACTGGCGCGATCGAAAGGCAATCCTCGCAAGGTGGGGCGTAGCGATGCTCTATGGTGCCGGCATCCGAAGCTGAGGCGTCTTGTCCGTTGTGGGGCAAGCTTGCCGCGACTCGCCGTGCGCTTGCCTGTCGCCGCAGGGCGTCCTTACCGTCCCAGCGGAACGTGATGCGCCAAGGGCTACTAACGGCCATCGCGTGCCGGCCCTCTCGATTGCCCTTCAGGGGATGCACACTCCAGCCCGGCATGTTCAGGTCTGAGAGCGCCGTTGCCGACGGGATTTGCCCACAGTGGACAAGCTGCCGATCCCGACGGCCCACGACTCGGTTATAAGACTTGCAGCAGCTACGCCGCTGTGGGCCAGCCAGCGGGGACGTGGGGTATCGTGGAATACGCACAATGACGCCGCCGCACGGACAGAAAGCGGGACAGGGCCAGGACGTCCCCTTCCGCGTGGGCATGAAGCTCGACGGCGGGATCGCCAAGCTCGACGGTACCCCTGAGAGTGACGCGACCGCGGCGCTCGACGCGGCGGCGACGGCCCTCCTCCGTGGCGGCGGGCTCTCCGCGGAACCGGTGTCGCGTCTGGTGATCAAGGCTCACACGACGGTCGCGCGGCGGGGCGGCGCTCCGCTGATGCCGGGGATCGTGACGCGGGAGTTAACCGCTCGTCCACGGGCGAAGCGGCAAGCGGTGAAGACGCGCGCGGCCATCAACGCGCTGCTCAAGCAGTTGTCGTGCGAGGACCCGGCGATCACACCTCTGCTGCGCGCGCGTAACCTGGCGGCCGAGATCGCTGGACGCCCCACGCCGCCCGCGGCGCCCGTGCATTTCATCACGACGGTCGCGCACGCCATCGGGAAAGCCGTCTGGAAGATGCTCGAAGGTAAGCGTAAGACGCACGTCCGCGCCGCCGAGATCACGCACGCGCTGATGTGGGCCGCCTATCCCGCGATGGCCGCCGAGAATCCCGCGGCGCTCACGGTCCACGCGCTCCGCGTTCGCATCCCCCGCCCGATTACCCGCGCGAAACTGCGCTGAACAAAATCCCCGAAAACTAGGCGGTTCGCAGTCTGCGCGTTCATTGATTTTCGACGCGCGGAGTGGGCTGTATCGTGCTCGGGTAATGCCTATTACCACTGGCTACGACGCGAAGCCATCGCGGACACGTCTACGATCCGGCACGCTTCCCGATCTGAAGGGCGCGGCCGTGCGCGAGGACGCCCGGCTTGTCCCCGCGAAGCCTTTTTTCAAACGCCTCGGCGTGCCGTATACCACGGGGCGGGACCTCGTGTTCAAGGGACGCCTGTCCGTGATCCGGATCGGCCGGGCGTGGTACTTCGACAGCCGCGAGGAAGACAAGTTTGTGGAGCGCGAGCGCAAGACGCTCACCTCAGAGGGCACGCCATGAGCCGGCCAGACCACGACCTCGACGCTGAACGCGCCGTGCTCGGTGCCATCCTCCTAGAGCCGTCACGCTTCGACGAGGCGTCGTCCGATATCGGCGCGGCGGACTTCTTCCGTGTGGCGCACGCGCACGTCTGGCGCGCGATGGCGCGCTTGCACGAGGCTGGCACCGGCATTGACTACAAGTTGGTGTCGGACGCCCTGCAGGTCGACAGGCTGCTCGACGAGGTGGGCGTGGTCTACCTTGTGGGCCTCGTGGACGGCGTGCCGAAGTCGTCGAACGTCGGGTACTACGCGGGCATCGTGCGTGACCTGGCCGAGCGGCGGGCGCTGGTGCGGCTGCTGGCGACCACCAGCGCCGCGGTCGAAGCCGACGGCGTGACCCCCGATGCCGTGGGCCCGCTCAAAGCTGCGCTCGACCTGCCAGTGGGTGGTCATATCAGCAGCACCGCGGCGCACGAGCGCGCCGTGCTCGAACAGATGGGCCGCGAACGGGCGCGCCGAGATGCGCAAAGGCGTCTCGACGCTGAAGGACGGCCACCCCTCACGATTCCCGCGGCCCAGACACTCATCGAGATCCTTCGTGAACCCGACGCGGACACGTCCCGACTGATCGATGGATGGCAAACCCGCGACTCTCGCGTGCTGTTCGTCGCTCAATACAAGAGCGGCAAGTCGACCACGGTGGCGAACATGGGACGGTCGCTCGTGGACGGCGATGACTTCCTGGGTGTGGCGCGCGTCTCGCCGCTCATCGGCACACTGGCCGTGGTTGATACCGAACTGTCGAAGCACCTCATGCGCCGGTGGTGGGGCGCACAGGGCATCCGCAATCAAGATCGCGTGCTGTTGTTCGCGCTCAAGCACCACGGCCTGATGAACTTCGACATCACCACCGATGCCACGCGGGCCGCCTGGGCACACCGGCTCAAAGATGCCGGTGTCGAATACCTCGTACTCGACTGCCTCCGCCCGATGCTCGACGCGCTTGGACTTGACGACAACCGTGAGGCCGGACTCTTTCTCGCGGCCTTCGATCAACTCCTGGTCGAGGCCGGCATCACGAATGCGATGGTGGTCGACCATATGGGCCACGGGGCAGACCGGCCTCGCGGCGAGTCTCGGAAGCGCGACTGGTGCGATGCTGAATGGCGGCTCACGCGCAAGAGCGACGACCCAGCGTCCGAACGCTCGATTGCCGCCTACGGGCGCGACATCGACCAATACAAGCAGGTCCTGGCCTTCAACCCAGTCACCCGACGTTTGAGCCTGGAACGACCTTCCCACCTTCCCGGAGAAATGAGCCGACCTTCCCGAGCCATCTTCGATCTACTGCACGGCTCGACCTTCCCGCTCAACAGCAACCAGATCAAAGCGAAGCTGAAGTCGTCGGGCATCCCGCGGGCTGCCATCGAAAGCGTGCTGAATACTCAGAGAAACCCATCGGACTGGCTCGTGCAGCGCCCCGGGCTCAGGGGCGCGAAGAACTACAGCCTTAGTCCCACCTTCCCACCTTCCCGCACGTTACCGCCACCTTCCCGGGAACGTCTGTGCGCCCCACCTTCCGACCTTCCCAGCGCCTATGTAGTAGGCGCGGGAATCGGGAGGGTCGCTGGCTCGCGAGGCTCACGTGAATCGTTCTAAGCACGTGGTGCTCCGTGGTGGCGTGTCAGTGCCTGAAGACGCCTACGTGCTCTCGGTTCGGCTGTCCATGCGCGGACTCGTGCTGACCCATGAAGGGGACCACCTCATCGTGGAGCCAGCCAGCCTACTCACTGACGTCGACCGACGCGCCATCCGCGCGCTTAAGGCACACCTCTGTGTGCTGGCCGACTACATAGCCCCAGAGATTGTCCAGTGACGACGGCGGCGCAGACCGACGTCGCGCTGCTCGTCGAATCGAGCGCACGGTGGCGGCCAACAACATCTCGCGCGCGTGTGGACGGCGTGCTAGTCGCGGCGCCGGCCGTGGGCGCATTCGCCGGCACCATGCCCAGGTTGTCAGCGGCCGCGCGGGCCATCCTGGTCGAGGCGCTCGCGTCCGCGCTGGTGGAGGACTACCGCCGGACAACAGATACGTCCACGACGGCGCCGGACGATTCCCCCACGGGACGCGCCACACATCAGGCCGAGGACCGGCAATGACTGGAGATGCGATGACCGACGCCGACGGCACTGGAACGCCCCACGACGGCGCGGGCGAGGCGGTCGACGCCGAGGTGGTCGACGCTCCACAGGGTAGCGAGTCGTCGCTCCTGGGGCCGCGTGACGCGCCCGTGATTGACTTCGCGGCCCTACGCCAACAGGACGCACGCGGTCCACGAGGCCGCTGGGCTGTCGGGAACATGGCTAGGCTGACCACAGGCCAGCGCACGGATCGGTTGCTGGAGGTGCCAGCCCTGGCCCAGGCGCACGTGGAGCGCACCGACGCCCTCGTGACGGACCTCGGCGGGATCGCTGGGCTCTCCGTCTCGGCGGCCATGCTCGTGGCGGAATTGGCCCGGCTGCAACTGGTCACCGAGAGTCTTGGCGCGGATGTCCTGCGGCACGGCGTGCTGACCGGGAAGGGCCGCACACGGGCCGCTGTCACCATCTATTTGCAGGTGCTCGACCGGCAACAGAAGCTCGCACAACTGCTCGGCCTCGAACGGCGCCAGAAGCCGGCGATGGACCTGCGGGCCTACATTCAGCAGCAGCGGGGCGACCAGCCATGACGGTGCTCGACGCGATGGCCGACGAGCAGCTTTTCGGCCGCTGGTTTCGGGCGCCGTCGTGGCGGCGCTGGATGGTCTTTTTGGCTGCGATTCATGGTCTGCCGCGTGAGGCGCTGGCGCCCTTCGACGTGTCGCCCGATGAGGCGCTCGACCGCTTCGTCGAGCACACGGGGCGCAGTCAGTGGCCGACGGGGCCGTGCGAACAGCCGGTCGTGATCAAGGGCCGGCGGGCCGGCTTCTCGCGCCTGATGACGGCGGATGCCGTCTACCGCGCGACGTGCCGCGATCATGCGCTGGTGTCCGGTGAGCGTGGCGTCTACATGCTGCTCGGCGCGGACCTGCGGCAAGCGCACATCCTGCACCGGTATGCGCGCACCTACCTACGGGAGATCCCCCTGCTCGTGCCGCTGCTGGTGCGAGAGACGACCGACATTCTGGAATTGTCGAACGGCGTCACGATTGAAGCGCGGCCCTCAAGTTTTCGGACGGTGCGCGGCGTCACGCTGATCGGCGCGGTGGTCGATGAATTGGCGTTTATGGGCGTCGAGGACGCGGCCTTGTCCGATGCTGAACTTCTGACGGCGCTGAAGCCGGCGCTGGCGACCACGGGCGGGCCGCTTATTTGTGGCAGCAGTCCGCACGCGAAGAAGGGCGAATTGTGGCGCCTGTTTCGCGCCTACTGGTCCCGGGATGACGCGCCCGACGTGTTGATCTGGCGGGCGACGTCGCAGCAGATGAATCCGACCTTGCCTGACCGTCTCGTGGCGCGGGCGCTGGCGGACGATGAGGCCGCGGCGCGGGCGGAATGGCTCGGGGAGTTTCGCGATGACGTCGTGAACCTACTCGACCGCGAAGTGATCGAGTCGCTCGTCGAAGCGGGCGTCACGCAGCGGCCGTATGCGTCGGCGCGCCGCTACTTCGCCCACGTCGATCCGTCCGGGGGGCGTGGCGACGCCATGACCGTGTGTGTGTGCCATCGGGAAGGGGATCGGGTGCTGGTTGATTACTTAGGGGAGCGAAAGCCACCTTTCGATCCCCACCAGGTCACGGACGACTTTGCCCGTGCGTTGATCGACGGCTACGGGCTCCGGTCCTGCCAAGTTGATGCGTATGGCGCGCAGTGGGTCACGTCGGCATTTGCGGCAGCGGGCGTGACGACCCGGCAAGCGGAGCGCACAACCAGTGAGCACTTCCTGGAACTCGTCCCGATGGTGGTGAGTGGTCGGCTCACATTGCTCGACGAGCCCCGGCTGGTGACGCAACTCGCCAACCTGGAGCGCCGCGTCACGCGCGGGGGCCGTGAGCAGGTCGGGCACCCGAGCGGACAGCATGACGACCTCGCCGCGGCACTGGCTGGCGCCGTCGCCCAAGCGGCACGACCGCCGCGCACGACCGTCGGCTGGGTCAATTCCAACGACCTCTGCCCGTGGCTCCACCTCTAACCTCGAAAGGAACCGACCGATGACACGACCGACCGCACACGAAACTATTTTGGCACTGGGCATTCCCGATCCGACGAAGGCCAGCATGACCGACAAGTTGACCGCGCTCGGCACGGTGGCCGACGAGGCGCGGAAGTTGACCGATCCGGACACGCTCGATCTGCTGGTCCGCGACGAGACGCGCAAGCTTGACGAGAAATTCAGCGTCAACGAGCAAAACCTCTTGGCGCCTGATGCGCGCGAGCGTTTCATTGAGTCGGCGCGCGAGCAATGGCGCACGAAGGGCCGCGCGGCACAGGCGGCGGCGGATGCCGCGCTGCCGTTGCTCCGACAGGAAGTCGAAGCCAACATCGCGCAGCAGCAGCTACTCCGCGGCGAGGGCGAGGCGCCGAGTGGCAGCCGCACGGAGGCCCTGCTGGCGCGCATGCTCGACCAGATGGCCGCTGACCGTGCCGAGCAGTGGATCGCGGCGCGGCCCGCCGGGGACGTGCTGCGCCGCTACCGGGACGCGGTCGACGACGGCGCGGATCGGCTGTTTGCCAAGACGGTCGAGTCGCAGCACGCGCTCGGCCTGTTGCGCCTGACGGGCGATCCGGCCGACGTCCTGGCCACGTCGCAGGCGATTGGGGACGCGATTCGCAGCCGACGGGAAGCGCGTGTGCGGCCGCAGGATCGGGAGGCCCTGGCGCATCTCGACCGGCTGCGCGCCGACTTGGACCGGGCCGCGATCATTCATCGCGTGGCCGATGGCCCGATGCGCGCGATGCGCTCGGTGGGCCGTCCTGGCACCAAGGCGGGAGGGTAGCGCCGTGGCGTTGTATCACCGCGACATCGTCACCGTCACCGACAACGGCGTCGACGGCCGGCGCTTCCGTGGAGGACAGGTCACCGCGGTTCTCGATACGTCGAACGTCGAAATCAAGCTGCACATCGAGGCCAGTCTGATCTCGACGCGCGTCGTGGCCCGCGCCCTGGCGCCAGCCGTCATCGTGGGCGATCCGGTGGCGTGTGAAGTTACGGGCGACTCGCCCGCGCTGACCATCACCGCTGTCCATCCTGCATCGTTTGCCGACCCTAGCGGCACGAACGACATCACCAAGGGCTTCTTCCCTGGCCAGATCGACGCCGGGCTTCACAACCAGCCCAAACGATTGCACCCGATGAGCGGTCGCATGAATGAGCGCGCGTGGCAGTGGTGAACGCGATGTCACAGCATCTCGACGATCACGACATCCCCGACGACTTCACCGGGGATCGCATCTGCCGATGTGGCGCATCCTTCATCGTCTTCGCCAGCGAGCGCGCGGGCTATCTCGCCAAGGGCTTAGAGATCCCCCGTTACTGCAAGCCGTGTCGCTTGCGACGGCGACAGGACCGTGAGGCCGAGCGCCGGCCGGGGGCGCAGGTAGTCAGACGACGCGATTGACAACGTATAGCACTGGATATACACTGGCCACTATGTCCCCTAACAAGCTCGCGGCGTTTCGGCTCTCGGAGGAACTCCTGGCTACGCTCGCTGCCATCAAGGTGCGGGATGGGATTCCCGTCACGGAGCAGGTGCGGAGGGCGCTAGAGGCCTGGGTGACGGACCGGGCGATCCGGCCGGCATCCACAAAGACACGTCGGACACGGAAAGGGGCCCGGTCATGATCGCAGCCATCTACGCTCGAAAATCCACTGAGCAGGCCGGCTATGACGACGAGGCCAAGTCCATCGCGCGACAGGTGGAGCACGCGCAGCTGTTTGCGGCGTCGCATGGCTGGGCAACGCCCGACGAGCATGTCTATGTGGATGACGGGATCTCTGGCGCGATCTTCGGGGACGGTCGCCCCGGTCTGGCCCGACTCCTGAACGCGCTCCGGCCGCGCCCGGCGTTTGACGTGCTGGTCATGAGCGAAGAATCACGGCTCGGTCGTGAGATGCACCAGACCGCGCACCTGTTTGGGGAATTCATCCGGGCGGGCGTGCAGATTTGGTTTTACTTGGATGGGCGGGAGCGGAAGCTCGACACGGCCGTCGACAAGATGATGCTCTCGTTGACCACCTTCTCGGCGGAATTGGAACGCGAGAAGGCGCGCCAGCGCACACGAGACGCGATGATCCGTAAGGCCCGCGCCGGACACGTCACGGGTGGCCGTGTGTTTGGGTACGACAACCTCCGTGTCGACGGTCACGTCGAACGCCGGATCAACGAGGCCGAGGCCGCGGACGTGCGGCGGATGTTTGAGCTTGCCGCTATCGGTCACGGTAACCGGACCATTGCCCATTCACTGAACGCAGACGGCTATCCCGCGCCACGGCCACAGAGTGGTCGTCCGGCGGGCTGGGCTCCGTCCACGGTGCGCGATGTCCTTGGACGCTCGCTCTATCGTGGCGTCATCGAGTGGGACCGCTACCGACGCAACAACGAGCGGCGCCAGTTGAAGCGGCAGACCAATGTTGTGCTCCGTGTCGAGGCGCCGGCGCTATGTATCGTGCCGCCAGACCTCGCCGCAGCGGTCGATGCCCAGCGCGCCGACCGACGGGAGCGGTATCTCCGCAAGGCGGATGGGCGACTCCTGGGCGGTCCGGCGCCGCGGGTGGCCAAGCATGTGCTCTCAGGACTCCTCCGGTGTACGTGTGGCGCCAGTTTCGAGGCGCAAGGTGCGGCCTATGGTCGGCGCCGCGGCGGCGTGTATGTGTGCTCGGCCCGACGCCGGAAGGGCCGGGCCGTCTGCACGAATGACCTGCACCTGCCGATTGCCGAGACGGAGGACACGATCCTGGCGTCAGTCGAGCGTGACCTGCTCGATGCCGGCATCTTCGAGACGGCCCTCGACCTCGCCGTGGGGCGCCTGTCACAGGATGCGCCGCAGGTGGCACAGGTGGCCGAACGGGACCGCCTGACGCGCGAGATCGGCAACCTCGTGGATGCGATGGCCCGCGGGGCGGACGGGCCATCCCTGGTCGCGGAACTGCGAAGCCGGGAGGGGCGGAAGGCGGACCTAGATCGGCTGTTGAATCGGCCCACGGTGACGCTGGACAGTCTGCGGACGGCCCTGGCGGCCAAGCTGGCGGACTGGAAGCGGCTGCTCCGGTCGCGGCCCACGCATGGGCAGACCGTGCTCAAGACGCTTCTAGAGGGGCCGATCCTGGTCGGACAGGCGACGGCGGAAGGCGTGCCGTGGGAGGCCCGCGGCTGTCTGCGGACTCTCCTGGGCACCTTGTCCCATCAGTTGGCGTCCCCGACGGGATTCGAACCCGTGTTTTAGCCTTGAAAGGGCCACGTCCTAGGCCTCTGGACGACGGGGACGCTACGTTGCGAGCCCTCAATCCTAACATGGTGGGACCGCCGCGCGCCCGTCCGCTCCTCCGCCTGAGGGGCCGTTGCAGGCGACGGCGCTTGATCCCATAGTCCAGGGTTGCTCGACGCGACCCATGCGGACTCGGGGGATGCCAGATGCAGCCGACCAGTCACGTAGCCGATACCGCCGACCGGCTCGATCCGTGGGGGTTCGGCACCACCGCGGCAGATGAACCCACGGCCGTTCTCGCGATGCCCGGCTTGCCAGATGACGACGACCTGCTCGGCGACGACGCCGGCAACCGGGATGCTCACGACGCGGTGGCGGAACTGGTCGCGCGGCTTACTGATGCCCCGCGCCCTCCGGCCGCGTCACGCGCCACGTGGCAGCCGCTCATTGCGCCGCCGGGGTTGCCGCTCTCGGCTTTTCCCTCATCGATTCCGGCGCCCATGACTGCCGTAGCTCACGCGCCTTCGGCATCGATCGCCTCTGTCGTATCCGGCCCGCTCTCCTCGGGGCGCCCGTTCTCACGCGACATGTCGGGCGTGCTCGCGCTCTTTGCGCTCGTCATTCTGGGACAGGCCCTTTACATTGGACTCTCACTCTCCGGCGAGGTGCGCGCCAGCGCCGCGCCCACCGGGCAGCTCGTGCTGTCGTCGCATCCTGCTGGTGCGCAGGTGGCCGTCGATGGCCATGATCACGGCGTGACGCCGCTGGTCGTCACGCTACCAGTCGGACGTCATCGCGTGGAGGTTATGGGCGGCGGTAGCCTGCCGCCGCAGACCCTTGATGCCGACTTGTCAGACGGCGCGCGTTGGACGCGCCATGTGGTACTGGCGCCCGCGGTGGTCGTCGCGACCGACCTCGGCGCTCTGAACATCGACACCACGACGCCCGGAGCTGCCGTGTGGCTCGACGGCGCGCTCCTGGGCCGCACGCCGCTCACGCATCCTGGCGTGGGCGCCGGCACTCACGGCGTGCGCGTGCAGTTTGCCTCCGGCGCGCTGCTCGAGCGTCGCGTGGCGGTGGCCGTAGGCGAGACGGTGTCGCTCGTACTCGACGCGCCAGCGGCACGGGCCGCCACGTTCACGGGACCGGCGTCGGGCTGGGTGCGGGTAGAGACGCCGTTTGAGGTGCAAGTCACGGAGGGCGGCGCGGTCGTGGGGTCGAGCGCGAGCGAGCGCATCATGGTCACCGCCGGCCCGCACGTGTTCGAGCTGAAGAACGCCGCGCTCGGCTACCGCGCCACGGCGAAGGCCGTTGTGGGCGCCGGCCGCACCGAACCGCTCGTGGTCGAAACGCCGCGCACGGCCGTGCAGGTCAACGCGCAGCCCTGGGCCGAGGTGCTCGTCGATGGACGTCTGCTTGGCGAAACGCCACTGGCGAACGTGCAACTTCCGATCGGCGTGCACCAGTTCGTGTTCCGCCATCCAGAATTCGGGGAACGCACGCACTCGGTCACAGTGCGTCTCGATACCCCCAACCGCGTGACCGCGGATCTTCGGAGATCGCTGCCATGACCCGTGCGCACCTCACCGCGGCCGTCGGTCTTGCCTGGGCGCTGGCCGTGGCGCCCGCTGCCGCGCAGTCGCCGCTCTCTGCCGCCCTCGACCTGTACGCCGCCGCGTCGTACGACGACGCGCTGGCTGCGCTCGACGGCGCGCGGCACGCGCAGCCTTCCACCGACGACCTCGTGACCATCGACCGACATCGCCTGTTGTGTCTCGTGGCGCTCGGCCGCACGGCCGCGGCGCAGGACGTGGTGGCCGGTCTGCTCGACGTGCGTCCTGATTTCGTACTCACGGCCGGTGATGCGTCGCCGCGTGTGCGTGCCGTGTTCGATGTCGCGCGGGCGCGCGTCCTTCCGGATCTGGTGCGAAGGCGCTACGCCGATGCCAGACGCGCCTACGACGCAGGCCAGTTCGACACGGCTGCCGACGGGTTCTCGCAACTGGTTGGTCTGCTCGCCACTCCGGCCGTGGCCGCGCTCGATTCGTCGACGTCCGACCTCATAACGCTAGCTGACGGCTTCCTGCAATTGAGCATCGCCGCCCGCGCGCCTACGCGCGCGGCCACCGACCTCCAGATCGTGCGTACGGCCATGCGCGTGGTGCAGGTCACGAATCCGTCGCCGGCTTCCGAGTTGCCCGCGATGCTCGCGTCCGGATCGCCCGTCGCCTCGTGGACGATGCGGCCGGTCGCTCTGCCGCACCCGCCGCCGGCGGCGGGTGAAGTCGACGTCGCGGCGCCGGGTGCGGCCGTGGCGGTGGACTCGCCGAAGTTCGCGCCGTTGGGCATCTTCACCTACGACTGGCGCGACACCGACGTGACGCCGCCGGTGGTGGTGGCGCAGCCCGTCACGGGCTGGTGGGGCTCGATGCGCGAACCGGCCGCGGGCACGCAGCTTGGCGCGGTCGAGTTGGTGGTCGACGAGTCGGGCGGCGTGACGAATGCGCGCATCTACCTGTCGGTCAACCGCGTGTACGACGCCGTGTTGCTCGAGTCGGTGAAACAGTGGCGCTACCGGCCGGCCGTCAGGGATGGCCGCGCCGTGAAGTACCGCCGCGTGACCGGCATCGTGTCGGGCCGGTAGCATTTCGCGCCGGTAGCATTTCGCGCACCGCGCCGTATACTCCATCCCGTGTTTCGCGTGTGCCTGGCCGCGGCGGCCATCTGGGGCGTGGCGGTGGTGTCTGTCTCGGCGCAACCGCCGGTGCTGCGCTGGGGCGGCGACGCCGAGGGCGGCGCGCCGTTTGTGGAAGCCGACGCGAACGACCCCACCATCCTGCGCGGTTTCGACGTCGAGATTGCCGAGCTGCTGGCCCGGGCCATCGGGCGCCCGGCCCGGTTTACGCAGGCCGCCTTCACGGCGCTCGATCAGTCGGTGAAGCGCGGCGATTTCGACCTCGCCCTGAGCGGCCTGGAAGACTCGCCGGCCAAGCGGGCCGAGCTTGGCGTGAGCGTGCCGTACTACGCGTTTGGCGAAGTGCTCACCGTGCGCCAGGGGGATCGCGACCGCTTCCGATCACTGGAAGACCTGCGCGGCAGGAAGGTAGCTACGCTCGGCGCGACGCTGGCGTGGGAGCTGCTCACGGCCGCCGAACGAGACCACGGCATTCAAGCCGTGTCCTACGACGACGACGTGCATCCCTACAGCGATCTCTTGCTCGGCCGGGTCGACGCGGTGCTGCTCGACAACGTGCTGGCCGACCGCGGCATGCAACGCCAGGCCGGCCTGGTCACGCACCCCGACGCCGTGGCTACGGGCTACTACGTCGTGCTGATGGCCAAGGAGCAGACGGCGTTACGCGACGAGGTGAATGCCGCCTTGCGCGAAGCCATGCGCGACGGCCGGCTCGAAGCCCTGTTTCGCAAGTGGCGCGTGTGGAACGACGACCAGCCGCCGATGTACGCGCAGGTGCTGGCCGGCGCCGACACGCTGCTGCGGGCGGCCGACGGCACGGGCATCGTGCGCCCCGACGCGTGGACCTTGACCACAAGATACCTGCCCGCGCTGGCGCGCGCCGCCGTGATTACGCTGGTGCTGTCGTGCGCGGCCATGCTGCTGGCCGTGGGGCTCGGCGGGGCGATTGCGATCGGCCGCGTCTACGGCAGCGTGTGGGCGCGCGCGGTCCTCACCACGTATGTGGAAGTCGTGCGCGGCACGCCCGTACTGCTGCAGCTCTTCGTGCTGTACTACGGCCTGGCGTCGGTGGTGCGGCTCCCGCCGTTTGTGGCGGCGCTGCTGGGCCTGGGCCTCAACTATGCGGCCTACGAGAGCGAGATCTACCGGGCCGCCCTCGAGGCCGTGCCCAAGGGGCAGCTCGAGGCCGCGCGTACGCTGGGCTTCAGCGCGTGGCAGACGCTGCGCCTCATCCGAGGGCCGCAGGCGTTTCGCTACGCGCTGGCGCCGATGACCAACGACTTCGTAGCGCTGCTCAAGGACTCGTCGCTCGTATCGGTGCTGACGGTCGTAGAGCTGACCAAGCAGACGCAGATCTTCGCGTCGAACCTTGGCACCTGGGCCATTCCCGGGGCGCTGTGCGCCGCGATGTATCTGGCGATGTCGTGGCCGCTGGCGCGGCTGGCTGGGCGGCTCGAACGGCGCTGGGCGGCGCCCACGCCGTGACGACGCGCGTGCTCGGCGTGGAAGGGCTGCGCCTCGCGCGCGGCTCGCGCGAGATCTTGCGCGGGGTCGACCTGCAGGTGGTCCCCGGCGAGCTCGTGGCCCTGATGGGGCTGTCGGGATCCGGCAAGACGACCATCCTGCGTGCGGTGGCGGGGCTCGAGCCATTTGGCGGTGGGCGCATTGACGTAGACGGTCACGTGCTGGCGCCCGACGCCTCGGAGCACGCCGAGCTGCACCGGAAGGTAGGCATGGTGTTCCAGTTCCATTGCCTGTGGGAACACTTGTCGGCGGCCGAGAACATCTGCCTGGCACCGGTGCACGTCTATCGCGTCCCTCTGTCGCAGGCTCTGGCACGCGCTCGCGAGCTGCTGGCGGAGCTGGGCGTGGCGCATCGTGAAGGCGCACTGCCGCGGGAGCTGTCCGGTGGGGAAGCCCAGCGCGTCGCGATTGCCCGTGCGCTGGCGGCCGATCCCAAGCTGCTCTTGATGGACGAGCCGACCGCGTCGCTTGATCCCGCGCGCCGGGGCGAGCTCGGCAACACGCTGCGCGAGCTGGTGGCGACGGGCCGCAGCCTGCTGTTGACGTCCCACGACGACGACTTCGTGCGCGACTTCGCCACCCGCGTGGTCGTGCTGGCCGACGGCCTGGTGGTGGAGCAGGGAGACCCTCAGACGGTCTTGACAGCACCCAGCCATGAGGCGACCCGCCGGCTCCTCGATCTGAAGGCCTCAGCGGCACCGGTGGCAGTGAAACGCTGAACGACCGGCCGGTACGGGTAGAATCGTGGGTGCGGGCCGCTAGCTCAGTGGTAGAGCACGTGACTTTTAATCATGTGGTCGTGGGTTCGATCCCCACGCGGCCCACCAACTATCATTTGCGAGCGCTTGGCGGGTCGTTCATCTGCCCTTTCGGAACGGCGCCGAAGAGCTGGTTCCGGTCCAGCACGTCGTCATCGGCGGCGTGTGGGACGTCCCCCCGGTCGGAGCACGCCTGGTCGAGGGCACGATCGTCAAGCGTGTCAGTTCTTCATGACCGAACTGCTCGACCTCGGCGTGTGGTATCCGCACGGCGAGGCGCCCAATCAGCACGTGGAGCAATTCCCGGAGACCGGGTATCGCGAGGTCGGGTCCACGCGAGCGTCGGCAAGCGGCCCAGCGCCGCCTGGCGGCGACCCCACGCGCGGCGTCACTGCGGGCTCACCGCCCGGCGCCTTTCTCCACCTGCTCCATCACGCGCAGGATGTTCCCGCCCAGGATCTTCTCCACGTCCGCGGCGGAATACCCTTTGGCCATCAGGGCCGTGGTGATCTTGGGCAGCTGCGTCGCGTCCTCCATGCCGATGGGCATGGTGGCGCCGTCGAAATCAGAGCCCAGGCCCACGTGATCCACGCCGGCTACCTTCGCCGCGTGGTCGATGTGCTCGATGATCTTCTCCCACGACACGGCGGGCACGGTGCCCATCTCCATGGCCGCGCGGGTGACGCGCGCCATCTCGAGCGTGGAGCAGGCCTCGTCGCCGCCGCACTTCTTGGAGAGCGCGTCGAGCTGCGCCACGACGCCCCCCGACTTCTCGCCCGCCAGGCGGTTCTCTTCCGACAGGAAGCTCACCTCGTAGTTGATCATCACGACGCCGCCGTTCTTCCCCAGCGCGCGCAGCATGTCGTCGGTCATGTTGCGCGGGTGCTTCGCGATGGCGCGGCACGACGAGTGCGACGCGATGACCGGCACGGTGGTGAGCGCCAGCACGTCCTCGAATGTCTTGTCGGCCACGTGCGAGATGTCCACCATCACGCCCAGGCGGTTCAGCTCGCGCACCACGTCCTTACCGAAGTCGGTGAGGCCGTTGTGCCTGGGCGTGTCGGTGGATGAATCGGCCCAGGTGTTGTTCTTGAAGTGGGTGAGCGTGAGATAGCGCACGCCGAGCCGCGCAAAGTCGCGCAGCGTGCCGAGGTCGTCGTCGATCATGTGGCCGCCTTCCATGCCCAGGAGCGCGGCGATCTTCTTCTCGGACGCGGCTCGGCGCACGTCGGCGGCCGTGGTGGCCAGCAGCAGGTCGTTGGGATGCCGGCGCACGGCCTCGTGCACCGTGTCGATGAGCTGCATCGCGCGCTTCACGGCGAGGGGCCCGGTGACGTCGCTTGGCACCCAGATCGAGAAGAACAGCGCGTCGAGGCCGCCCTCGCGCATGCGGGGGATGTCGATGTTGCCGTCGGGATGCCTGACGCCCAGGTCGAACGTCTTGTCGAAGAGCATCCGCTGGGTGGTGTCGTCGTGCGTGTCCACGACGATGGCACGGGCGTGCACGTCGGCGGGCGTGGCTGGAGCCGTGGCGGTGGCCGCGGCCGGCTGTATGGGCGCCGGCGGGGCCGGCGCGGTGCACGCGGCTCCGGCCGCAGCCAGGATCGTGACGAGGAGGAGGTCGCGCATGCCGCCGATTCTACGGCGGCGGCGCGGGTCACGCACCGCAAAACGACGTCAGCGATCAGGGTTTCTGCAGCGCCAGGGCGGTGGCACCGTAGGCGGTGATGTCGGTCTGGCCGTTGCCGCCGGCGGCAAACGCGCCCACACGCGTTGGGAAGGTCACGACATTGCACATGTCGCCGCTCGCGCGCGGGACGCAGCAACTGGGTGGGTGGCGACCGTTCCGTGGCGCATTGCCGCGCTGACACTCTGAGAGCGAGCTAAGCGCCTCGGGTCCTGGCCAGCGCCGTTCGCAGCAGCGACACGCCCGCGTAGAGCACGACCACCACGACCAGCCAGCGGATGGCCGCGAGTGGCAGCGCCTTCACCACGAAGGCCGCCACCAGCACGCCCGGGATGCCGCCGAGCGCGATGCCGAGCGCCGCGCGGCCATCGTACTTGTCGCTGCGGGCGAACTTGATGCCCGCCAGAGGCAGCCCATAGGCGGCCGAGCCCATCATGATCGGGAACGCCGAGCGCGGGCTCATCCCGAGCAGGCTGAACGCCAGCAGGCTCGGCGCGTAGCTGCCGATGCCAAGGGCGTTGAACGCGCAGAACACGAAGTTGGCCGCGACGGCGAGCACCAGCGTGCCACCCGTGAAGCCAATCGCGTCGCCCCCGCCGGGAATCCATTGCAGGTTCGTGATGGACATGAAGGCCGCGCCGGTCACAAGCGCCAGCGCCATGCCGATCTGCACCTGTCGCCGAGGCAGACGCGAGACGATGGCCGCGCCCACGTAGCCGCCGAGCGCCCCGACCGGCACCATGAGGGCTAGCGTGAGGGGATCGACGGCAATCGCCGCCACGAAAGCAAACGCCTCGATCGCCACGGGCACCGACGAGCCCACGTTGAGGGTGCCGGGAATCCACTCGTCGCGTACCAGCTTCAGGAAGCGAAAGGCGGCGGTGGTGGGCGCGTAGTTGCCGATGCCGAGCGTGTCGAAGAACAGCGTAACGGCGCCGATGCCGAGCAGCAGTGGCGTCGGGGTGCCGTGCGGATGTCCACGGCGCGCGCTCTGCCACCACGCGGCCACGAACGCCACGATGACCAGTGCCAGGCCGCCCAGAAGGATCGGAATCGGGGAGAGCATCGGGCGCTATCTTGTGCCGAAAGGCTCAGGGCCTGCTAGACTCGCCCGCGTCCTAACGACAGAGGAGACGAGCCATGGTGCGAACGTGGTCGATGACGGCGGTGTGGCAAGCATGTGTGGGCGTCCTGGTCGTGACGTCCGCGGCGGCGGCGCAGACGGCCATGGCACCGTCCGGGGGAGCGCCCGCGCTCGATCCCGCGGTGTTTCATGCGCGCGTCGAGCCGATATTCCTGGCCAAGCGCGACGGCCTGCAGACCTGCGCGACCTGTCATATGGGCAGGGTCGGCACGCGCTTCCGGCTGGTGCCCCTGCCCGAGGGCGCAACGGTGTGGAGCGAGGCCGACTCGGCGAAAAATCTGGCGGCGCTCACGCCGCTGCTCGCGCCCGGTGATGCGCTGGCGAGCCGGTTGCTGACGCATCCGCTCGACCGCATGGCCGGCGGCGATGCGTTCCACGGCGGCGGCAAGCACTGGCGCACGCAGGCCGACGCCGAGTGGCGCACGCTCGCGTCCTGGGTGCGCGGTAACGGACGCGCGGCTCCCGCGGCCACCTCGGCGGGCGCGGCCGCACGCGCGGGCACGGCCGTCCGCATCATTCAGACCAACGCTGCCGGCGACGGCGCACATCTCATCGACCCTGACACCAACGCCGTGGTTGGGGTCCTGCGCGGCGTGGACATTCCGCACGGCGTCACGGCCTCGCCAGACGGCACGCGGCTCTACATCACGAACGAGCATCGCGCGACGCTGGACGTGATCGATCCGGTGGCGCTCACGGTCACCTCGCGCGTCAAGCTGAGCGGGCGTCCCAACAACCTGGCGGTGAGCCTGGACGGGCGCAAAGTCTATGTGGGCATCGCCGAGGCGCCCGGCGCCGTGGACGTGATCGACACGGTGGCGCTGAAGAACGTGAAGACGATTCCCGTGAAGGGCGCCATTCACAACGTCTACGTCACGCCCGACGGGAAGTACGCGGTGGCGGGTTCGATTGCGCAGAAGGCGATCAGCATCGTGGACACCGCCACCGACGCCGTGGTGCGCACGATCGACGAGTCCTCGGGCATCCGTCCGATGGCCTTTACGACCAACCGCGACGGGTCGACCAAAGACATCATCGTGCAGCTCTCCGA
>JANMDX010000382.1:0-31142 GCA_031376505.1 Acidobacteriota bacterium | reverse complement strand
GGCGCTGTACTTCAGCGCCGACAGGATCGCGCCGCCAATCAGAAAAATGACCGCGTACAGGTTCACGAAGGGGCTGAACATCCGTACCCATTGCCACGCGAAGACCCTGCCGCTCAGTCGATGCGTCTCGATCACGCCGTAGTCGATGGGCGACAGATACACCGCGACCGAGGCCAGCGCCACGTAGACAATGAGCAGCGTGGTGAGCCCGTGCGCCACCCGGCGCGGCAGCATCAGGTAGACGGTGCCCTGCGCAAGCGGCGCGCCGCCGAGCAGCGCGCCCGACACGTACCAGGCACGGAAGATCTGCTCGTGCCACCCGAACAACGTGGTCGCGGCCTCGGTGAACGTGCCGACGCCGTAGGTGGCCACGCCAATCGCCCACCACAGCAGGTGGAGCCGCTCCGGATGCGCCCGGTAGCGCCGGAAGATCTCGAGCGAGAACGGGACGGCAAGAAGGGTGGTCACGATGGGAATGAAGTGAACGAACGAAGAGCTCATGGTCACGACTCCTGTGCGGGCGAGGGGCTAGGTTCTAGGGGCTGGGGGCTAGGGTCTGGGGCTCGCCAGACGTCACGCTGGACCGAACCTCGTCTCCGGAGCGGGTCTCTGCGCAGTTGGACGCCGACCCGCCCCAGTCCCCAGCCCCCAGCCCCCAGAACCTGCGAGGCGCCTAAAAGGCGCCGAGGTTGAGGCCCACCGTGAAGCTCCGGCCGCGCGCCGGCGCGAACTGGAACTGCTCACGATAGTAGGTGTCGCCCAGGTTCTCGACCGCGAAGGTCAGGCCGACACGGTCGCGGCCGCGCGACAGGTTCACACCCCACGCCACGCGCTGCACGGTGAAGCCCTCGAGCGACAGCAGGTCCTGTGCAATGAGGAACGGCGAGTCGAGCAAGGTCGTGGCCACCCGCTGCACGTCGGCCTGAGTCCGCACGCCGTACTCCACCCACCAGCGCCCGCGTGACTCCGTGAACCGCGCGGCGGCCACCACTTTTGCCGGCGTGATGTTGTCGGCCGGCGTGTCGTCGAGGCTCACGCCCCCGGGGCCCACACCCTCGGTGATGGTGCCACGCGTGAAGGCGCCGGATCCCGAGAACGACAACACCCCTCGACTCGTCACGATGGGCGCGTCGATGGACATCTCCAGGCCCTGGATGCGCACGTCGCCGTAGTTGGTCGCCTGTGCCAGTGGCCCAGCCGGCGTGATGGCCACCACGATGTCCTGCGCGATGAAGTTCTGGTATCGATTGACGAAGGCATAGGCGCCGCCCGAGACGCGGCCGACGGAAAACTTCGCGCCGATGTCGAAGTTGTTCCCCGTCTCGGGCTTCACCGTGATGTTGGGCGCGATGCTGCCCGCCGTGGCCGGGCCGGCAAAGAACAGCTCTTCCAGGTTGGGGTGACGATAGCTGCGTCCGAAGCGGATGAACGGATTGACCGAGCCGCCAGGATTGGCCACCAGTCCGATGTCGCCAGTGAGCGCGTTGCGGGTGATGGTCTCGCCGTTCACGTTCGGCAGCGTCGCCGGATCGATCGGGGGACGCGCGCCCGCCACCACGGGGGCCACGTCATAGCCCGCGGTGGCCTCGGAGGTCACGTTGTAGAAGTCTCCCCGCAGGCCGCCAACAATTGACAGCTTCGGCGCCACGCGCCACTCGTCCTGCGCAAAGACGGCGAGATCGCGCAAGGCGGTATCGGGCACGCGCACCGGTCGGGCAATCGAGGGCGGTCCGAGCGCGACCGGCGAGGGGAGCACCACCGGCGCCGGCCCGCGCGCACCGAGCACCACTTGACCGACCAGAGACGTGGTGGTCGAGGTCAGGCGCGCGTCGCTGCTGCGATCGCGGTAGAACGTCGCTCCGGTCGTGAGCACGTGGTTCTTGGCCGGCGTGATCACGGCCTGCAGGTCGATGCCGGGCGTCCACACGCGCTGCTCCGTCTCCGAGTCGATGTCGAGACGGAAGACCGAGATCGGGAAGAACGCCGGCGCGGGGGCGGGGAACTGGACGGGCAGCCGGTTCTTCAGCAGTCGCTCGGTGCGCTGGTAGTAGGCGGTGAGTGACAGGTTGGCGAGCCAGGGTGTGACGGCCTGGGCTTCGTAGCGTACTGACGCCTTGTCGAGATTGCTTCGTGGCAGCGACGTGCCATTGAAGAAATACGGTGAGGCGAAGTCGGCAAAGCCCACGTCCTCAACGCGGCGGCGCTGGTAGCGCAGGCGCAGGCGGCGATTCTCGCCGAGCTTCACGAGCCCCGTCGCGTTCACGAAGTTGCCCTTGGCCTGCGAGTTGGGCACGGTGTTGTCGGTACGCACGTAGGGCGCATTGAACGGGTCGGGAAACGCGTTGAACGCGAAGCCGAAGTTGTCATCGATGGTGTCGCCGCGGTTGATCTGGCCAGAAGCGAAGTAGGGCCGCGTGTCTTCGACGTCGAGCTTGCCGGCCGTGTAGTTGCCGTAGTCTTCGGCGCCGGCCTGCACGCGGAACGCGTAGCGGGGCGCCGTGGCGCCGATGGTGAGGCTGCCACGGCGGGCGTCTTCATTCGAGCTGTAGTAGCTGTTGAGGCCGTAGATCCACTTGGCGGTCGGCGTGAAGCCGGGCTCGTTGGTCACGATGTTCACCGTGCCCGCCAGCGCGTCCGACCCGTAGAGCAACGTGCCAGCGCCGTTGACGATCTCGATGCGGCTGATGCTGTCGGTGGGAATCAGTCCCACCTCGGCGCCCGTGCGGTCGGTGGCCTGACGCGCGGTGTTCAGGCGCTCGCCGTCCACCAGCACGAGCATGCGGGTCGAATCGAGTCCACGCAGTCGCGGCCGCACGCCAAAGGGTCCGTTGCCCACTTGAGTGACGTTGGCGGCACTCGCCAGCGCATCGCCGGTCGACAGCGGATTGGCCTGTTCGATGGCGGCGGCGCCCATCGTCTCGACGTGAAGTGGGATCTGCTTGATCTCGCGTTCCGCGCGGGCGGCAGTGACGCTGACGACGCTGGCAAAGGACCCGAGTTCGAGCTGCACGGGCACGTCGATCGTCTGGTCCGCGGTGTCGATCGTGATCGTGTGGGCGGACTCCGAAAAAGCCGGCCGCACGACGAGCACCAGATAGGTACCCGCACCCGGCGCCGCGAGCGAGTACCGGCCATCGGGTCCGGTCTGGCCTTCGATCTCTTGACCGGTCGTGACCGACCGCAGCACGACCCGGGTGTCGGCCAGGGCCGCACCGGTGCCGTCGGTGACCACGCCCGTCACGGTGGCGGCCAGCACTGGGACGGCCCACACGGCGAGCGCCGTGCACAATACGAGAATTCGCGTACGCATGTCTCTACTCCGCAATCGAAACCACGCCGGCGCCGCACGCCGGATGCGGCGCACGGCCCGGCGTCAACCTGCCGAACGAAAAGGGAACGGGTTGAACGGGGTTACGAACGCGGAGGCGGACGAGGCAGGCACCCAAGGCCGGACGCGGCATCGAGCAGACGCGATGGGAACACTGTGGCCGCAGCGGCAGTGGCGAAGAGCTCACGGAGGCGCGACGGGCGAATGGCCAAGATCGCCAGCAGCGACAGCGCCACCAGTGACACCGACGCCACCACCTGGCCTACCGTGGCCACGGCTTCGGGCAACGAGGGCGTGGCGAAGCCGTCAAGGTCGCTGGCAAGCGACGGGCCGTGCAGCAGGGCCGCCAGCACCCAGATGACGACGGCCTTGCGGCCGACGAGCGACTCGCCGCGCCGCCGGAGCGCCAGCAGGCCACCGACGAGCGCGAGCGCGCCCAGCCAGCGCAGCACGACGTCGGGCTCGGACAGCTGGCCGCTCAACGCCTGGTTGCCGAGCAACCAGAGATGGAAACCGCCCAGGAGGGCGCCGAGGCCAAGTGCGGACCGGCGGAACATCGTCGGCTATTCTAGCAACAACGATGCCCTTCGAGTCGACCGCCTGTGATGTGCTCGTCGTCGGAGGCGGGCCAGCCGCGGCCACCGCCGCCAGACTGATGTCCCTCTGGGGCCGCCACGTGGTCATCGTAGCCAAGCCCGATGGCAACGACCCGGAACTGCCCGAATCGCTGACGCCGTCGTGCCAGAAATTTTTCGACCTGATGGGAATTTCGCCGGAGGTCGAGGGCGCCGGATTCGTGCGGAGCAGCGGCCACACCGTGTGGTGGGGCGGCGAGTTCCGGTGCGAGCCCTTTTCAGATGGCGCCAGGGGCTGGCAGGCTACGACCGGGCGACTGAGCCGCGTGATGATCGAAGCCGCGGTGGCGGCTGGCGCTCGGCTGCACCGAGGCGTTCTCACCGCGGACGACGTGCTGGCGTGGCCGGCAGCCTATCGCCTCGACTGCACGGGCCGGTCGGGCGTGTTGGCTCGTCCCTTTGGTACCCGCCGTTACGAACCAGGACACCGCACCGTGGCACTCGTCGGCACGTGGCGACGGACGAGCGGTTGGGCGCTCGACAACCCAACCCACACCCTGCTCGAGTCGTACCAGGACGGCTGGGCGTGGTCGGTGCCGGTCGACCACGGCAACCGGGCACTTGCGGTCATGGTGGACCCGAAGACAACGGTTCTGAACAAGGGCGACGGCGCACTATCGGTATATTTCGGTGAAATAGCCAAAACGAAACATCTTGCGGGGCTGTTTCGGGACGCCGAGTTGCAGGACGGCCCGCACGGCTGGGACGCCTCGATGTACGAGTCGGGACGCCCCGCCGGAGACTCCTGGTTGCTCGTGGGCGACGCCGCCTCGTTTGTGGACCCGTTGTCGTCGGCCGGCGTGAAAAAGGCGATGGCGTCTGGTTGGCTGGCAGCCGTGACGGTCAACACGGCCCTTGGCTCTCCGGCGCTGAAGGACACGGCCTTCACGTTCTTCGCGGCCCGCGAACGTGAGACGTACGCCCAGTTCCTGGCGCTGACCGAGCGCTATCTGCTCGACGGGGCCCCGGATCCAGACAACCCTTTCTGGGCCGACCGCGGAGCTCCGGCCGCAGGCGACGCCGACCGCCACGCGGTCCTTGCGGCGTACGAGCGCATCAAGCGGGCGCCACCGGTCAGCTTCAGCCCAGGCCCCGGGTTCCAGCTGGGCGACCGGCCAGCTCTGCGGGAACGCGAGCTGGTGCTCGAGCAGCGCCTGGTCGACGGCGCCGCCCCGGAGGGCGTACGCTTCGTGGACGGCGTGGACGTGGTCGTGCTGACCCGCCTGGCACCTGGCTACCGGGACGTGCCGGACTTGTTCGAGGCATACGTGCGGGACGCCGGAGTGGTGGCCTGGCCCGCGTTTCTGAAAGCGCTGTCCACTGCGGTGGCAAGAGGCTGGCTTCTCGACGCGTGAAGTGCTACAAAAGACGCTTCAAACCATGGCAAAGACCTTTCGCTCGTCCGTAGTGGCCCTGGCCCTCGTCTGGGCCGCGGCGGGAATTCTGTCGGTCTCGGTGTCTGCACAAGCGCCGGCCGTCAAGGACAAGCCCGAAGTGGGCATCCCGGTCACTGACCAGACGGTGGTCAAGGCATGCGCGGGCTGCCACAAACCCGACGACAAGCAGCAGCTCTCTCGCATCTCGTTCCGTCGTAACACGCCGGAAGGCTGGGAGCGCACGATCACCCGCATGCTCTCGCTGAACGGCCTCAAGATTGACGGTCCCACGGCACGCGCGGTAGTCAAGTCGCTGTCGAACAGCCACGGCCTGGCGCCCGAAGAGGCGCGGCCCTCGCTCTACGAAGTGGAACGCCGGCTCGGCGACGAAGAGTACAAGAGCGCTGAACTGGACGGTCTGTGCAACTCGTGCCACGCGCTCGGCCGCGTAATCTCGCAGCGGCGCACGAAACAAGAATGGCACTTGCTCATCTCGATGCACCGCGGCTGGTATCCGGTCATCGACCGCCAGACGTTCCGCCGCATGACTCCGGCACCTCGTGATCGCGACGCCGCCGGGCGCCTGCCCGACCTGCGTCATCCGTCCGAGAAGGCCGCCGACTTCCTGGGCGAGGCCTTCCCGCTCGAGACGAAGGAGTGGAGCGAGTGGAGCGCGGCCATGCGTCCCGCGAAGATCGACGGCACGTGGGCACTCTCGGGCTGGGAAACGAGCAAGGGGGCCATCTTCGGGAGGGTCGTGCTCACGCCCGTCGCCGGCAGCGCCGACGAGTTCACGACTCAGACGACGTATACCTATGCCCGCAGCGGCGAGCAGGTGTCGCGCGCGGGCCGGGTCAACATCTATACCGGCTTCCAGTGGCGCGGACGTTCGACCGTGGGCGGAGCCGACGCGTCGGCCCTGCGCGAAGTGATGTTTGTCGAGCGCGACTGGAGCAAAATTGCCGGTCGGTGGTTCGCTGGCGGCTACGACGAGCTTGGCCTCGACGTGCAGCTCAGCCGGGTTGGCAAGGACCTGACCGTGGTCGGCGTCGACCACAAAGCGCTGCGCGCCGGTGCCGCAGGCCAGACGCTGAAGATCTACGTCGCGAACCCGCCGGCATCGCTCGCGCCCCGAGATCTCGACCTGGGCGCTGGTGTGACGACCACCGCCGCTACCGTAACGGGCGACGTCATTACGGCCACCGTCGACGTCGCAGCCGCCGCGGCGATCGGTCCCCGCACCCTGGTCGTGGCGGGCACAGTGAAGCCGGGCGCCATCACCGTCTACGACAAGGTCGACGGCATTCGCGTCACGCCGGCCTGGAACATGGGCCGCGTCGGCGGCGTGGTGTTCCCGAAGATGCTGGCCCGGTTCGATGCGTGGGGGGTCAGCAACGGCCCCGACAAGAAGCCTGGTACCGACGACGACGTGATGCTCGACGCCGTCGCGGCGTCGTGGATCGTCGAGGAATACAAGGCCACGTTCGACGACGAAGATCTTAAATACGTGGGCACGATGGACGCAGCCACCGGCGTGTTCACGCCCAATGTCGATGGACCGAATCCGCAACGCAAGGGCGAACGCAACAACATGGGCGATGTGTGGGCGGTGGCCACCTACACGCCGCCGGGCGCGTCCGCGCCGCTCAAGGCCCGCTCGCACCTGCTCGTCACTGCGCCGCTCTACATGAAGTTCGATCCCACGGTGACCCCATGAATGCGCTCGGCGTCAGTGAGTTCCATACCTTCGAAGCGTCCGGGCAGCGTTTTGGCTACATGGTGCCCAGTGCCGCCGTGTTTGCCTTCGACGACTGCTCGACGGCCGTCATCGAACTGCTGAAGACGCGCCCGCACTCGCCCGACGACCTTCTGGCGGCGCTCTCGGGCCGTTTCGGTGAGGCCGACGTGAAAGACGCCGTCACTGAACTGCACCGCATCCGCGCGATTCACGACCTGGCGCTGAAGACCCCGGCGCCGAAGATCATTCCGCTCAGGCCGATGCCAATCCAGACGCTGGTCATCAACGTGACCAACCAGTGCAATCTGGCGTGCGAGTACTGCTACGAGTACGGCGAAGACAAGATCGTCGACACCGAGAACGGCAGCCAGCCCAAGTTCATGAGCCCGGAAACGGCGCGCGCGGCCGTCGACCTCGCGCTGCGCGAGAGCGCCCCTGGCAAGACGGCGCACATCACGTTCTTCGGCGGCGAGACGCTGATGAACTTCAAGGTGCTGAAGTCCACCGTGGCCTACGCGCGCGAAACGGCGAAGGCGCTGAACAAGGACGTGGACTTCAGTCTCACAACCAACGCCACGCTGCTGCAGCCCGATGTCATCGACTTCCTGGCCGACGAGCGCATTGGCGTGACCATCTCGATTGACGGTCCGCAGGAGATTCAGGACAAGTTCCGCGTCTTCAGCAACGGCAAGGGCAGCTACGAGATCGCGGCGCCGAAGATCAAGGCGCTGCTGGCGCGGCACAAGACGCGCCCCATCGGTGCGCGCGTCACGCTGACGAAGCAAACGCTCGACGTGAAGCGGATCTACAAGCACCTGTTCGAGGACATGGGCTTCTGGGAAGTGGGCTTTGCGCCGGTCACGACTGCACCGCAGCGCGACCACGCGCTCGAGGCCGGCCCCGGATACGACCACCTGCTCGAGCAGTTCCGCGCGCTCGCCGCCGAGTTCCTCGAGGCGTCGCTGCAAAACAAGCATCACGGGTTCTCGAACGTGCGCGAGACGCTGCAGGAAATCCACATGGGCCACGCCAAGGCGTATCCCTGCGGCGCCGGCATTGGCCTGCTCGGCGTGGCCACCGACGGCGAGGTGTCGCTCTGCCACCGTTTCGCCGGGTCTGAAGACCACCGCTTCGGCTCGGTCACCGAGGGCATCGACCGCACCAAGCAGGCCTCGTTCCTCGACGAACACCATATTGCCAACAAGACCGACTGCGCCCAGTGCTGGGCCCGCCCGATCTGCGGCGGCGGGTGCTATCACGAGGCGCACACGCGCTACGGCGACACGACGCAGCCCAACCTGCACTACTGCGACTGGATCCGCGGGTGGACGCACACCTGCCTTGAAATCTACGGCGAGTTGGCCGTGAAGAATCCCGGGTTCCTACGACAGTTCGACGGAGACGATGATGAAGCACCTCAACGCCATTAATCGCAAGGCCGCCCTCGTGGTCAAGAGCACGGAAGCCGACGTCGTCGCGCTGCAGGGCGGTGGGCCGCCCCAGCAGCCCGAGAAGCCGCACATCCCGGCGGGATGCTCGACGGTGTTTTCGCCGGGCTGGGAAGCCGACCACGCCGGCGGCACGGCCGGACTCTGCTCGCCGGTCGAGCGCGACTTGTTCGACTGCCATATGGGCTGCTTCTGGCCCGCGCAGGTGCCCGATCAGCTCAACCACGCGCCCGACTGGACCGCCAAGTGCGCCGTGGCCCAGAAGGACTGGCGCAAGATCGATCTGGTGTTCCCAGGATGAAGACCCATATTCGGCTTGTGGCGCTCTCGGCCGTCGTGACGGCCGTGCTCGCCGTGTCTCCCGTCGTGTCGGGCCAGGCCAAGAGCGCGGCCAAGGCACCGGCCATCTCCGGGGGCAACGGCCTGCTCTACATCGGCACCTACAAGGGCGAGGTCGAGATCTACGATGAAGCCACCGAGAAGCTGGTGGACACGATCAAGCTCAAGACCATTCCCCGATCGATCACGCCGTCGCCCGACCGCACGCGCTTCTACGCACTCGACTCGCGCTTCGAACAGATCGAAATCGTGGACATGGCCACGCGCAAGACCATCGACACGTTCAAGTTGACCGTCGGCAACAAGCACGTGCGTGTCCTCAACGTGCAGCCCGACCCGGCCAACAAGTTCCTGATCCTGCTATACCGGACGGCCACCAAACTCATCGACCGCTGGGAGATCGGGCCGACGGCGATTCAGAAGTACGACCTGGCATCGCACCAGTTCGGGCAGGTCATCCCGTGGCCGCGTGGCGACGAACGCGAGACCATCAACATGCGGATCGGTCCGGACGGCAAGAACCTGTTCATCTTCGGCGAAGAGGTCACGGTGCTCGAGACCACGAACTTCACTGAAGTCGAGTCCTGGCCCTTCAGCCAGTCGACCGAGACCGGCCTGGGCCGCATCAACCTGGGACCGGTGCACGACTTCAACGACCCACCCGGCATGTTTACGGGTCTCTTTACGATGCAGGATCCGGCGCGCGCCCGCCGCATGATGGGCATCGGCCGTGTGGACTTGATGGCGCGGAAGCTCGATTTCCAGCCGGTCGGACCTGCGGCGAACGTGGCTCCATTTGCCAAGTCGCCTGACGGCAAGCGCGGCTACGGCATCTCGCAGGACATCGCCGACTACGAGTTCTGGACGTTCGACCTCGAGAAGAACACCGTGTTGATGCGCACCAAGTTCGAGGGCCGGCCCCGCCTGGGCATCCGCGTAAGCACCAACGGCAAGCTGTTCTACGTCTACGTGGCTGGCGCGACGCTCGACGTCTACGAGGCGGCCACGCACAAGTATTTGCGCACGATCTGGCTGGGCGGCGACCAGACGACCGATCTCTACGTCGTGCCCGGCCAAGCGCCGGCCACCGCCACGGCGGCGCGTTAGACGCGCAGTGCAACGGCGCGAGACGACCGACACCGTCACCCGCAAACTGCCCGACGCCGACCTGCGTCGGGCGTTTGCATTTCTGGTGCCTTATTGGCGCCGGCTGTCGCTCGTGATGGCTATCAGTCTGGTGAGCACGGGACTGTCGCTCGTGTCGCCGTATCTGTCGAAGGATCTTGTCGATCGCGCGCTCATCGGGCGCGACGTGACCGCGCTCTGGCGCATCGTCGGTCTGTTCGCGCTGCTCGGCCTGGCTGGGTACGTGCTCAACGTCGTGAGCGGTCTGCGCTACACGCGCGTGTCGGCGGCAATCCTCTTCGACATGCGACTGGCGGTCTACGGCCATCTGCAGCAACTGTCGCCGCGCTTCTATGCGCGCACCCGTCTTGGCGACATCGTGTCGCGCATCAACAGCGACATCGGCGAGATCCAGCGCGTGGCGGCGGAAGCGGCACTGGCCTGGGTCGGGAACGTGCTGTTCCTGGTGGGCTGCGTCGCGATGCTCGTGTGGCTCGACTGGAAGCTGGCCCTGCTCACGGCTGCGGTGATGCCGCTCAGTCTGTGGATGCTCGTGCGCTACCGCGCCCGGCTGGAAGCCCGCGTGGCCGACCTGCGGCAACGCAGCGCCGACATCGGCAGCTTCCTGATCGAGACGCTGCAGGCCTCGACGCTCATCGTGACGTCGAACGCACAGGAGCGCGAGCGCAGCCGATTCGCGCGGCTGAACGACTGCTTCGTGGACGCGCTCATGGGCATGCAGCGGCTGACGTATCTGGCCGGGGGCCTGCCTGGCCTGATCGTGTCGCTGGGGGCGTCGGCGGTATTTCTCTACGGCGGGTCGCGCGTGGTAGACGGCACGCTCACGCTCGGCACGTTCGCGGCGTTCATCGCGTATCAGTCGCGGGTCAACGCGCCCGTGCAGGCGCTGATGGGGCTCTACACATCGCTCGCCACGGCCAAGGTGTCGTGGCGGCGCGTATTGGAGCTGCTGGATGCGCCGCTCGACGTGCGCGAAGCGCCAGACGCGACGGCCCTCACGCACGTGCGTGGCGAGATCGAGTTCGACCGCGTGTCGCTTGGCACCGAGCGCGGCCTGGCGGTGCTCGAGGACTTCTCGCTGAAGGTGACGCCCGGCACGTCAGTGGCCATCGTAGGCGCAAGCGGCAGCGGTAAATCCACACTCGCGTATCTGCTGCTGCGGTTGCTCGATCCCGACCAGGGCGTGGTGCGCGTGGACGGCAGGGACCTGCGCACACTGCGTCTCGCCGACATCCGTCGCCATGTGGTGTTCGTCGAGCAGGAGCCGACGCTGCTGCACGCGACGGTGGCCGAGAACATCCGCTACGGGCGACCTGACGCGACCGACGACGACGTGCGACGCGCGGCTGACGCGGCCGGGCTGTCGTCGTTCATCGAGCGGTTGCCGCAGGGCGTGACCACGATGGTGGGCGAGCGCGGTCAGCAGCTGTCGGCGGGCGAACGTCAACGCATCGCCATCGCGCGCGCGTTTCTTGCCAATCCGTCGGTGCTCGTGCTCGATGAGCCCACGGCGGCGCTCGACCCGGCGTCGGAACGCCAGGTGGTCGAGAGCTATCTGGCCGTGATGCGCGGGCGCACGTCGATCGTGATTTCGCACCGAGCCGCGGTCGCGCATGCCGCCGATCAGGTAGCCGTAGTGGAGGGTTCGCGACTCGTAGAAACCGGCGCGCCGCGCGTGCTCGCAGCCACGGACGGCCCCTTCGCGCGGCTCTTCGGCGCGGCCGCGGACGCCGCCGGGGCCGGCGGGGCAGTTGCGGACGCTACTGCGGCCGCCAACACCGAGGCGCCCGTGTGACCGCGCTGCTGTCGTCGCTTACATCCGGCATCATTGCGACAGCGAGCTACCCTGGCGCCAGTGGTCGGGGGGTGCGCGTGGCCGTGATCGATAGCGGCGTGCATTCGGGCCATCCCCACGTGGGTATGGTGGAAGGCGGCGTGTCGTTCGACGCGGAGGGCGCGCGCGGCGAGGACGCGGTCGATCGGCTAGGGCACGGCACGGCGGTGGCGGCGGTGATCCGCGAGAAAGCGCCCGAGGCGACACTGGTGCCGGTCAAGGTGTTCGACGGCGAGTTGCGCGCGACCGCCAATGCGCTCGTGGCCGCCATCGACTGGGCCGTGGATGCCCGCGTACACGTCATCAACCTCAGTCTTGGCACGGCCAATCCGGCACATCAGCAGCGGCTCGGTCAGGCGCTTGTGCGCGCCGCTCGTGCCGGCATCGCACTTGTGGCCGCTGCCGAGCAGGGCGACCTGCGCTGGCTGCCCGGCAGTCTGCCGCTCGCGATTGGCGTGTCGCTCGACTGGGACCGTCCCCGCGACCAGGCCCTGGTGGACATCACTCACGAAGGCGCTGTGCGCCGGATCCACGTCAGCGCAAGCGGCTATCCGCGGCCCATCCCCGGCGTCTCCCCGGAACGCAATCTGAAGGGGATCAGCTTCGCCGTGGCCAACGTCACCGGCCTGCTCTGTCTCCATTTGTCGCGGGGCCTGTCACCGTGACATACCACGGTGAGGCAGATTTTTCACTGCGTGCCGTTTGGCGAGGCGCGCGGGCAAGCGCTCCGCTGGGGGTGGCGTCGGCCGTGCTCGGCGCCGGCTTTGGCGTGGCGGCACGTCAGGTGGACCTGTCGGCGTGGGCGACCATGCTCATGAGCGGTTCCGTGTTTGCTGGTGCGGCGCAGTTCGCGGTGCTGCCGTTGTGGACGGCACCCCTGCCGCTCGCGCCCATCTGGTTTTCCACCTTCGCGGTCAACGCTCGCTTCATGTTACTCAGCGCCGCGCTCACGCCGTGGCTGAAGCATTACCGAGGCGCCACACCGTGGGCCTCGGTCTTCTTGCTCGGCGAGGGCCAATGGGCGATCGCGACGCGGGCCTACGCCCAGGGCGAACGCGACCTCGGCGTGCTCGTGGGCAGCGGCCTTGCCGTGTGGACGGTCTGGATGGCCGGCACCGCGGCCGGATTCCTGGCGGCGCCTGTTCTGGGCGACCCGCGCAGGCTTGGCCTCGACCTGGTGCTGGCGCTGTTCTTCGCCTCGACGCTGACATCTGCCTGGCGTGGGCCTCGGGATCTGGCACCGTGGGGTGCGGCCGCCATCGCAACCCGCCTGCCGACCTGGATCGTCGCGGCGGAATGGCAGGTGCTCGTTGCCGCGCTTGTGGGCGCCTCAGTGGGAGCGTGGCGTGACACCAGACGCTAGATCCACGGCCATCGCCATCGGCGGGATGGCCGTCATCACGTACCTGATTCGCGCCGGCGGCCTCGTGATCGCGCAGGTACTGCCTGCTACGCCGCTCGTGACCGCGTTCCTCAAGCACCTGGGCGGCTCGGTGATCGTCGCGCTGGTGACCGCGACGCTGGCGCGCGGAGACGTCGCGGGAATCGTCGCCGCAATGATCACCATCGTTCTAGCCGCCCGAGGGTTGCCAACGGCAGCGATCATCGCCGGCATGGCAGTCGCTGCGCTGCTGCGTGCGCGATAGCTGCAACGTTGCAGTTATTGCATCCGCTCCTTTTGTAACGGTGACAGGCCCCGTTACAAATGGCGGCGCGAAACTTGCGCCGTCGGGGTCAGACCCCTCTGCGGGCGGCGCTCGACCACGCCCCGAGCGACCGCGCCCGCTCCGTCCACTCCACCGATTCCCGCCAGTGGTCGATCGGGACAGGCACGCGCCAGGTCCAGTTCTGGTCGTTCACGGTGGCTGGCGTGTTGATACGCACGTCCCAGCCGAACACATCCTGCAGCGGGAACATCACGTAGCGTGACGCCGACGCCAGCAGTCCGCACACGAGCACGTCGCGCACGCCTGGCACGAACGACGCCGTCGGCCCGACCCCTCCCTGCATGCTCGGCAGCGCCATCCAGGACGCACGATCCGCGTCGGTCAGCTCCCGCCACCACTGCGCCAGCGACTCGGTATCGTGGGTGCCCGAAAGCGCAACCGATGTTTCTGGGTAGGCGCCGGGATCGATGAGCGGCTGGCCGGGCTGGTCCCAGGCGCGTTCCCAGCGCATGACCTTGAAGCCGGGCACGCCGAGCCGGGCCATCGACCAGCGCACGAACTCGGGCACGGTGCCGAGATCCTCGGCGATCACCTCCACGCCGCTGGCGAGATAGATGCCGAGCAACTTCGCACCAAGCAGGCTCTCGCTGCGTTCGTCGGGTGGCGAGAACACCTTGGGACGCGCCTCGTCAGACGGGCGGACGTAGATGCGATAAAGCCCCACGAGATGATCGATGCGCACGCCGTCAAAGAGCGCGGCCGTGCGACGGGCGCGGGCGCGCATCCACTGGAACCCGGTGCTCTGCATCACGTCCCACCGCCAGGGCGGCAGTCCCCAATCCTGCCCCGTCTCGCTGAACGCGTCGGGCGGCACGCCCACGGTAGCGTCGAGCATGAACTCGTCCTTGCGTGCCCACACGTCGGGGCTGTCGCCAGACACCATGAACGGCAGGTCGCCAAACACCCGCACGCCCGCCGCCGCGCGTGCAGTCTGCCACTGCCCTTCTGCGATCCACTGCAAGTAGGCGCGGTACTGGCGATCATCGGCATGCGCGACGTTGGCCTGTCGCAGCGCCTCTGGGTCGGCATACGCGAGGCCCAGCGGCCAGTCCCACCATGCGCGCTCCTGCTCCGCGGCGTGGACGGCGCGAAACGTCGTGTACACGTCGAGCCACCACGACTCGCGGCTGGCATACGCGCGGAAGTCCGTGGCGCGAGCCGTGTCGCGCGGCAGCTCGTCGTCGCGAAACCTCGCATACGCCGCCCGCAGACACTCCAGCTTCAACGCGCGCACGTCGCCGTAGCGCACCCGGGCATTCGCGCGCACCGCGGCCAGCACCTCGCGCTGCGCTGACGACAGCGCGGCTTCCCCGCCGTTTGCTGCGAACTCGAGCACATCCGGCACGTGGATATAGAGCGGATCCAGCGCCATCGACGTCATCGACGAGTACGGCGACGTCTCGCCCGGCGAGATCTCGTTGAGCGGCAGCAACTGCACGTAGCTTTGCCCGGCCGCGGCGCACCACGTGCCAAACGCCGGCAGGTCGGCGAACTCGCCGATGCCCCAGCTGCGCGACGAGGTCAGCGAGAAGAGCGGCACGCCGATGCCGGTCTGGCGGCGCAACGGCCTGGTCATGCAGCTCCCGTTGCACGTGCCAGCAGGCGCGCCACCGCCGGATCGAACACCTCGGGATCGACGAGCAGGCTCACCACCACGAATGCCTCGCGCGGAAAGTCGAAGAAGTACCCCGGCTGCACCAGCACGCCGTCGTGCTCGAGCAGGCCCAGCACGAGCGCTTCTTCGCTCACAAGCGACGGCACCTGGAGCACCGCGCACCAGCCGCCACCGGGCGGCAGCAAGGTCACGGCCGACACGGCACCGGCGGCCGCGGCCAGCACCGCAAGATTGCGGGCGGTGCGCGCGCGAATCGCGTCGCGCACGACGGCGCCGTGCATGAGCAACCGCGGAAGCGCCACCTGTGCGGGCGTCGACACCGACAGAAACGTGTCGGCCACGATCTCGAGTCCGGCCAGTGCCTCGGCCACCACCGTGTCTGGTCCGCTCACGCCGATCCAGGCCACCTTCACCTGGGGAAGGCCCACGGATTTCGACAGCCCGCCAAGTCCGAACGCCAGGGCCCGGTTCTGTTCCAGCACCGACGGACCAGGCGAGCACCCATCGAGCCGGTAGTCGGCAAATACCTCGTCGCCAATCAAGGTCAGGTCGCGTGCGGCACACAGGTCGGTCAGGGCCGCAAGTTCCGCCGGATTCACGATCGAGCCGGTGGGGTTGTTGGGCGAGACGACGAGCACCGCACGCGTGCGATCGTCGACGCTCCGTGCGATGGCCGCGGCGTCGAGCCGCCAGTCGCCGTGCAGCTCCAGGTCGTAGGGGACGGCGCGCACGCACTCGAGCGCGGTCAGATGCTCGAAGAGCGGATAGCTCGGCCGCGGCACGAGCACCGTATCACCGGGATCGCAGAGCAGCTTGAAGAGCAGCGCGTAGGCTTCGCTGGTGCTGGCCGTGAGGCACACGCGACCGGGCGTAAGGGCCACGCCGCGCCGGGCGTAGTCGGCCGCCACGGCCTCGCGAGCCGACCACATGCCGAGGGCCTCGGGGTCGTACGACAATCCGGCCGGGTCGGCCAGCGCCGACAGGAGATCGAGCGGATAGGGGATGCCCGCGCGGGTGGGGTTGGACAGCGTCAGGTCGGTCAGCACGCGGCCACTCGCGCGGGCGAGCGCCACGGCCGCCGACAGCGCATTGGGCGTGAGGTCGCGTGGCAGCCGTGACGAACGCATGACCTAGCGCACCGGCGCGGCGACGAGTTCCACGCGCGCCATCACATCGCCCTGAAGCACGCCGTCGGCCACGTCCATCCCTCGCTCGATGACCGCAAACACGGTGTAGGCGTGGTCGAGGCGCGGCGAATCGACCAGGTTGATGAAGAGCTGCCCGTCGCCGGTGTCGCGTCCGCGCGTGGAGATGCCAACAGTGGCCCGGTTGTGCGCCACGCCCGGCTCGTCGCGCATGTAGGGCCCGTCGCCCATGAACTCGTTGGCGCCAGGACTGCCGCCCTGCAGCACGAACGTCGGCTCCACGCGGTGGAAGGTCAGCCCGTTGTAGTGCCCGCGCGTAGCCAGCTGCGCCACCCGCAGCACGGTGGCCGACGCCTCGTCCACGAGCAGCCGCATCTCGATCACGCCGCCCCCCGCCATCGTGATGCGCAGGCGCTGCCCACGCAGTTTCTCGAGCGCCGCGGCATCGGGCGCGATCGTCGGCCGCACCTGTGGGTCGGAATCGCGCGTGGCGCCGGTCCACTTCGACAGCGCCGTCACGGCCAGTTCGGCCACCTTCGGATCGAAGTCCCGCAGGTACGGCGAGACGAGGTCGGCATCCGATGCGCTACCCGATTCGACGAGCCGGGTCATGATCGCCACCCGCGGATCGCGCGACGTGTCGCGCCCTTCGGCGGTGACGCGCGCCAGCGACGCCAGCAGCGCCTTGGTCGCCTTCGGCGTGTCGGTCTCGGCCTCGAGCGAGCGTGCCGCCGTCATCACGAGCTGATAGTCGGGACGCGCCAGCCCGTCGTAGGCCACCGCCAGCGCCTCGGGGCGCTTCAGGCGTGCCAGTTCATCCAGCGCCGCCTGCCGCACGTTGTCGTGCGCATCGCTACCCAGCCGCACCAGCGCTTCGATGGTGCCGGTCTGCCCGGCCGCGCGCGCGGCATACATGCGCACCTGCCACGTGGGATGCCCCACGAAGCGCGGCAGCAGCGTGCGCACATCAGCCGGCGATGCCTTCGCCAGGCTGACGATGGCATGCGCCGCGCGATGCCAGGCGGCGCCCGTGGCGGGCAGCGCCTCGGCGTGCTTCTGCAGCAGCGACGAGACGGATGCGGGGGTGCAGCCGGCGCCGAGCAGGTCGATGGCCTGCAGCGCCACATGCGGATTCGGATCCGACACGGCGGCCATCACGGGCTCGCACGTCCGCGCCTGGAAATGCCGTCCCCATCCGCGCACGGCCTCGAGCCGCACCCGCGGCTCCGGATCCTTCAGTGCGGCCGTAAGCACCGCCTCGCGGTCGCCGTCGCTGATGGCGGCGCCATCAGTGACCACGGCTGCACCCGCGGAAAGCACCGCCAGCCGGCGCACTTCATCGTCGGCGTCCCTGCCGGCAGTTCGCGCGAGCGCTCCGTCCACGGCCTTGGCATTGCGCAGCGCGGACAGCGCCAGCCGCCGCGCGCGCGCGAAGGGCCGTGTGCCTGGTGCATAGGGTGTCTCCACGACGGCAAACAGTCTCGAGCGCGTGTCGGCCGTGATGGGCGCCACCTTGCCGTTCACGCGCGTGAGCGCTTCGAGCCCGCGAGCCGCGCCCTCGAGCTTGACGGCCTCAGCCGCCCGTGCCACCTGCCGTGCCGGACGCACGACCTGAGCGCGCGACGTCACCGGTGGCAGCGCCGAGTTCAGCGCCTTCTCCACCGCGGCGAACACCTCGGGCCCGGGCATGCTGATCCGTCCGAGTTCGGCCGCGAACACACTCCAGTCGGCGGGAGCCGCTGTGCTGAGCGCTGCCAGTAACGCGTCGATGGCCTGCCCAGAGAAGATGCGGGCCGAGCTGGACGTGGCAATCGCCGCCCAGCGGCGGACGTCGGCATTCGGGTCGGACAAGAGCGGCTGAATCTGGGTAAGCAGCGCCGGCGTCTCGAATCGGCCCGCCGCGCGCACGGCCCTGGCGCGGATGCGCGGGTCCGTGCTCTTCATCCCCTCGGTCAGCACCGTCTGCCCCGCCGAGCCCAGATCACGCGCGTCCTCGACGGCGAGTAGACGAGACGTCAGCGATGCGGGCGTCTGCGACTGGCTCGGGAACTGTGCTTGCGCACGTGGCGCCGCAACCAGCGCCGTGAAGGCAAGGGCGCAGGCAAGTGCCCGGGCATTGAGGAAGGACCTGGATGGCATACAGCCACCAGTGTGGCCCAAATGACTCCTGGTTGTCGTCTGGGCGGGCAGGGGCGGGCGGGCCTGGACGGGCGCCGGGTCAGACGCGGGCCTTCCATCCGCGCATTCGCGGTGAAGACCACGCGTCTGTTCCGGTTCTGGCGACTACCGCTGCTGTGCCTTGGCCGCGGCCGCGACCGCTTCGAGGGCAGCCGTGAGCGTCGCCCGCATCTCGGCCAGCTCCTGCTTCAGCGCTGCCGTTTCGGTCGTCTGCTGTTCGAGACGTCGGCTCAGCTCCTGCGTAGCCGATACGTTCAGCATCGCGATCGCTTCGTAGTCCACGCTACGGAAGTCCTCTACTTCTCGCCCGTAGACGAAGACTTCGTCGCCGTCCGGCGCGAAGCTGGTACGGAACCCGTCCGCAGCGACGTCCTTCACCTCATAGACACCTTCGCCTGCCTTCCCGATGAGGCGGACGCGCTCGCCCTGTTTCAGGTTGGTGCTGAGGGTGACCCAGCCGTCCTTGACCTGCGCCTTCTTGTAGATGTCGGGCACGACGTCGGTTCTGCGATTCACCGCCAGTGGGAATACTCGCTCAACCTGCTGGGCGATGACCTTCTTCTGCTTGGCAGTGCCGTGGGTCAGGGTGTCGATGTAGGAGTAGTCCGTGACTTCGATACCCTGAAGGGCACTCAAATCCTGCGCTGAATTGGAGCGCCCTTCGATTCGCTTGATCCGTGCGTCCGAGAATGCGGCGAAGGAGGCTGCCGCAATCTGATTGGAGGCATACAATGACAGGCCTCCGTAGGTGCCAGCAGCGAATGGAATCAAAGCAGCGCCGGTGCTCAAGACTTGTCCTGGTCCGCCAGTCCAAGTGCCGAAAGCGCCGTTGATCTCAACTTTCGCTCGCGTGGGGGCGCTCGTGCCGATACCCAAGACGCCGCCTTCAGTGAGGACCATCCGTTCGGTCGCGGCGATCGAGCCGTTGGCCGTCGTGTAGAACTCCATCGCTGTGCCGTTTGCGGTGGTCGTCCACGACTCGGTAGAAGCCATACGGATCATTCCCCTGGACGTGCTGAACGCCGAACCGGTGTAGCCGCTGGCCTCAAGACGAAGCAAGGAAGAGCCGAAGGTAACCGCCGTGGGCGCGGCGATGGTCCCGCTGAGGCGTGAGCCCCTGACTGTGACGCCGTCGACACCGTTGGAAAACATGTGCAGCTTGACGTCGGGCGTGTTCGTGCCGGAGCCCAAGCCGATGTCGCCATTGTTCATGATTCGGAACTTGGAGTCGCTGCCGGTCATGAAATTGATCGTGCCGTTCGTCGCGATGTTGTTGATCCGGTACTCTTTCGTGGAGTTATTGAAGCCCTGGAACTGCCCCAGGTTGCCGAGGTGGTCGTAGAACAACATCCCCGAGTACGCGCCCGCGGCGCTGCTCAGGTTCTGCACCGCGTAGCCCGTGAGCACGCCGCTGCCGTCGGTGAAGGCGGAGTGCACGACGTCGAGAGGCGCGGTCGTGCCCACACCGATCCGGCCGCCCGACTCGGTCATCACCGAGTCGCCAAGGTCTACGCCCGTCACAAACTTGCCAATCCGGCCGATGCTACCGGAAGTCAATGGCGACGGACTGCGGAACGTTGGGTCCGACGCCGCAGCCGCCGAGTCGGCGGCCGGGTCGCCCCCGGCAGACGGCGCAAGCAGGTACGACGACGCTGGACGTCCGCCCAGCGTATCCGCATCGGACGCCTTCGCGGCCCTCAGCGCGTAGGGCACGCTCGTCAGCAGCGACCGCGGCTGCCCCGCTTGCCCGGCCCGCTGCACCTGGGTACTCAGCCAGCGCGGCTCGCCGGTGGCGAAGAGGTCGAGCGGAAGGCCCGCGGGATCAGTGGAGCCCAGGAGCACCGAATAGCGTCCCTGGCTGTCGACGGCCACGGTCTGCACCTCGGTCCACAAGGCGGTGCCACCCGTCTCGCTGTCGTAGATGGCCAGGGTAATGGTCTCGGCCGGGCCAGCCACCGTGGGTACGACACCGCCGATGCGGAAAACGCGATCGACCGCCGCTGGAGCGGGCTGAGCGGACTGCGCATACAGCGCCGAGGCGCTGACCGCAAAGGACAAAGCGAACATTACGCTACGAACACGTGAGTGCATAGGTCTCCTTCGTCCGGCCTCACGACCGGATCAATCGGGTTGCCAAGCGGCCCACGGGGGAGCACCGTGCCGCCTCGCGCCAGACAATACCACCGTCTTGCACCAGGAGATGCGACGAACCGCCCGGTCGAACCTCGCGCCCTAGGGCGTCAGCAGCGCGTCGTCGGGCGGGCAGGACGCCACGGCGTCGATGCCGTCGGCATCGATCCGACGCCCGCGCTGATCGCATCCGCTGCACGTGTCATCCAGTCAGGGCGAGCTGCCGCGCGCAGCCGCGATCCGAGCGGAGTCGACGTGGGCGTTCAGGCCGAGTAGCCAGACGGCCATCCCAGAGATGGCGCGCCGTGGTTCATCGTAATGAAACGGCTGACGCCCGCTACCGCGGAGTCGGCGCTGTGACCGCGGTGCTCCCTCGCCCTATCGCAGCAGCGGAAGCTCCACGTAGGACGGCCGGGTGCGGTCGTGGTACACGGTCTGGTCGGCAACGACGCCTGTCGTCTCTTTCCCGATCGGCCCGCCCGTCTGCAAGTTCACGTCGAACTTCGGGAACGCATGCGACGCCACCTCGAGGCGCACGCGCCACCCTCGTCCCAGCTCGATGCACGTGGACCAATTGTCGATGTCGTAGTGTTCGACTGTGCCCGGTTGGAGCAATTCCTCGCGGGTCCGCCCGTGCCGAAAGCGCGCACGGACGATGCCGTCGTTGAGCCGAAGCGCGAATCCGTCGGGTCGAACCGCAAGGACCTTGGTGGCCCAGTCGGCATCCGTCGCCGACGAGGCCGCAAAGAGCGACACCTGCATCGGGCCGCACACGGTCGTGGGCTTTGCGAGGAGCGCCGACGTGTAGACCAGCACGTCCTGTCTCGTCTCGACAGCCGCGTAATCGTCAGGACCGCCAATCTGCGAGAAGGCGTCGTCGGTGACGAACGGAAACGGGTTGGCCGGGTCTGCCCGGTACCTGTCTGTCGGCTGGTCCGCTGGCTGGTCGCCAGGCGCGGTGCGCGTCAGTCGCCCGTCGCCGAGGCGCGAGTTGGCGTGCCCGCCGCTCGACAGGTAGTAGCGCGTCATCGTGACGTTCGGCAGGGGCCACGCTGTGGCCGTGCGCCACTGGTTCGCGCCCATCACGAAGTAGCGCACGGTCGGGTCCGACTCGACGCCGTTCGGGATCTCCTTCAGCCATCGATCGAACCAGCGCTCGTAGACGCGCTCGAGGTCCATGACCGCCGTCGGCCCGAAGTCGATGGCGCCGATCCGCCGCCCTTGATTGATGCGATGGCCCCAGGGCCCAATCAGGAGGAACTGGTTCGGCTTGTCCCGTGTGATGGCGTAGTTCTCGGTGGTGCCCACCAGCACGTCGTCGTACCACCCGCTGATGTGGAGCATGGGAATCGTCACGTCTTTGAGTGCGGGTTGGAAGCTCTGGGCCTCCCAATACGCGTCGTGCGTGGGGTGGTCGAGCCAGTCGCGCCACACGGCGAGCGTTCGGCCCAGGAGCCGATCGGCCTCATAGAGCGGCCGATGGGTGTAGGCGGCCCGCAGGTCGTGTTCGGAGATGTCCTGCATGGTCTTGCCCGACAGCGTGGCCAGCCACGACAGCGTGGACGGTTCGTAGGCACCGAACTGCACGGGGAAGTTGCGGTCGGGGTCGGGCGGAGTGACCGTGGGAATGAGCGCTTTCAGCGCGGGGGGCTTCTGAATGGCCGCGTACAGCTGGACCCATCCGAGGTACGACGAGCCCATCATGCCCACCCGGCCAGTGGACCACGGCTGCACGGCCAGCCATGCGATCGTGTCGACGCCGTCGTTTCCTTCGGTGACGAGCGGATAGAACTCGCCGTCCGACTCGCCTCGACCACGCACGTCCTGCACAACGTAGGCGTAGCCGCGGGCCGCCCAGCGCTTCCCGGCAGCCACGTGCGCCGCGACGCCGTTGTCGTAAGGCGTGCGCACCAGGATCACCGGCACGCGACTGTCGCCCTTCGGACGGTAGACGTCGGTGGACAGGACGGCTCCGTCGCGCATCGGGACCCTGACGTCGTAGTCGATGTGAATCGATGTCGACGAGGCCATGGCAGACGGCCCGGCGGTCGCGCGCTGCGCGAACAGCGATGGGCCGTCGGCGCCGACCCACGACAGAACGGCGACGAGAATGACTCGACTGCGCATGTAACCCCCGGAGCGCGCATTCTAGCTCCCGGACGAACTTCGCGCCCTACGGCGTCGGCAGCGCGTCGTCGGGCGGGCAGGGCGCATTGCTGTATCCAGAGCGAAACGCCTTCACGGTGCCCGCCGCCGGCTCGAACCGGTGGCGCCACACGCACGCGGTGTCATTGGCCAGCAGGTGAATCGATACCGACGGCACGTCCGACACCGTCTTCACGAAGTGGATGTCGTCTTGCGGCGGCAGCAGCGCGTAGAACTCGCCGGTGTCCATGGTCTGCGCCCGCGACACCGCGAGCTCGGCTCGCGCGTCGTCGATCCCGTCGTCGAGCCGGCGATACACCGTTTCGTGTTGCCGCCCGCGATACACGCCAATCAGCCCCCACGCCAAGTGATCGTGCACCGGCGTTTCGGCGCCGGCGGGGATGACCAGCGAGAAGAGCGTGAGCGAACCGTCTTCGGCGCGGTACAGGGCGTACTGCCCGATGCCGCTGCCCATGCCGCTCGCAAGGTCTGGAGAACCGCACTCGTCGGGGAGCCACCCCTCGGCAGCAAGCAGCGCAGCAAACGCTGGCTTCAGGGCTTCGACTCGCGCTGCCGTGTCGACGATTTGTGTGGTGAGTCGCCGGGTTTCGTCGATGAGCGCCCGGATCTCGGGTACGTCCACGAGGAACCCGTGCGTCGCGTCAGGATGGTGATGGCCGAAATCGCACATGCCGGGATTCTAGCAGGGGCGCCAGCGGCGCAAGAGCCGCTACTTCAGGTCGATCGGCAGCGACGCGGTGCCCAGTTCGTATCGAAGGTTCAGCGCGTAGCGGCCGCGTTCCCAGGCACCCGTGGGCGACTCGAACATCAGGTCGCCGAGCAGCACCTGTTCGGGCACGGTCTGCACGGCATCGATCACGGTACCGCCGTCTTCCGGGCGCGTGAAGAACCGCAACGCTTCCGAGCCGTCAGCCTCACGGAAGTAGGAGCGCACCTGGTGACGAGTGGTCTGTGCTTGCTGCAGGAGCAGGCGTGCCCGGGTCGAATCGCCGCCCCAGCGCCGTTGGCTCGCCAGCGCCACGACGCGTCCAGACGGAGTGACCAGTTCCACCTGGTCGCGACGCACCGTGAGCGAGCGCGGGCTCGCCACGCCGAACTCGATCAGGAGCCACGCCGAGTCGTGGCTAGACTGCGAGTGGTAGTACGCCGCGACGGCGTGAGTCGTGCCGTCGTGGTATTCGACGAGTGCACGACCTAGCGAACGCACACTCGCGAACTCGCGCGGCTGGGCCTGGATGACCGAGACGACCGACGCCACGAGCGCCAGTGTGACGCAGAGTGCGGGAGCGGGACGGAACGTCATGGCAATCCTCCCTGAAGCGCGCAGGCCGCACGCACGGTCAGTGTAGCTGTATCCCCGGGACACGGCGTGCAGCTCGGCGGCCAATGCGCGAACGACACCGGGGCCACCGCCGCTGGCCATTCAGGGCAGATCGAGGGATTGAGTCGCCGACACCTCCGCGACCCAACGGCACTGCAGACAGAACGATCCCAAACGGATCTGCGAACCATCTGCCAGCCGCACGGGTGCGGTCACGCGCACACCGTCCACGAATGTTCCGTTCTTGCTTGCCAGGTCGCGCAACATCGGCACGTCGCCAGCGACGACGATCAGCGCGTGGCACCGGGAAATGCCTGCAGGATCGCCATGGATTGCCGCCGCTGGATCGAGGCCGATGCGAAGTGAGGCACTGGGCCCGCGCCCGACCACGTTCTCCCCGACGCTGACTGGAACCCGCTCGGCGCCCCGGATCAGCCAGCACATGGTCGTTCCGCTGTCGGCTCTGGTAGTCCGGTCGACCGTGTCCGCAGAGGCCGCGAACGCATAGCCGAACCGATGAATGGTCCGGACGAACATCGACCGTCGTGCGCTGTCGCCGAGAGCGTGGCGGATGCAGGCGATCAGCACCGCGACGTTCCCGTCGGAGACGAAGGAGTCAGGCCACAGTCTGTGATGGATGGCGGATTTGGAGACCGCGTCTGGCCGGCGTTCGATCAGCATCGCGATGAGCTCGAACGCCTTGGGGGGCAGGTGCAATGGGTGGCTACCACGCAGCAGCTGCCGTCGTGACGGATCCAGCGTGAATTCGCCGAACGTGAATGCCGCGCTGTCCTCCACACTCGGCTCGGGGTGCGTCGCTCGACTGGTCATGGCAGAGGGATGCGGTAGAGATTGCGTTGGCTTGTGTCGCGATAGAAGGCGTAGACGTCCGGCGACGGCCCGGGTATCGTCACGGCTTCGACACGACGTGCGCCAGGCACCTGTGCGACCTGGTCGTCCGACCGTAGTCCGCCCGCCGGCAGTCGAGGCACCGCCGTGCCTGGTGACAGCGCAACGATGTAGCTGCGGCCCGGTGCAACCGGCCCGTCCGAGAGTGACAGCACGCGTCCGTCAGGTGACCAGTTCCAGACAATGTCTCGCGAGATCTCGATCGGCGCGCCGTCGGCCGCCAAGGAAAATGCCTGATAGGCTATCGCGTTTTCGTTCGGCAGGGGGGACCACGCGACGAGCCAGCGCCCATCTGGCGAGATGCCATTCAAGAGAAGCACTGGCTGGTCGATCGCCTTTCGCACGCCGGTGCCGTCCTGGCGAACGCGATACGCAAACCCTGAGGCACGAAAGAACACTTCCCCGTCGGGCCCGAATCGGGGCTGCCTGCCCTCCACGTTCGGAATTTGCCGTGGCTGCGAGCGCCGGTCGAGTGGCGCCAGCCACAAACGGTACTTCCCGTCGCCGTCCTTCACCTCCATCACCACGTGATCGCCGTCAGGAGAGATGTCGTAGTCGAACACCTCGACACCGGGCGCGAGGGGGGCGGTTGCTCCGGACCCCAATTCAGCGACCCATAGCTGCCCTGGCTGCGTCGCATACGCGGATGGATACTCCTTGACGATGACGTAGCACAGCCGTGTGCCATCGCGAGTGAACTTTGCGTTGACGGCAGTACCCTCGAGTGCAGAAATCTGACGCTCGCCCTGAGCGTCGTGCACCCACACCGCACCGTTCTGCACGGCCACCGATGCAATCAATGACTGCCCGTCTGGGGCCACGGCAATCCCTTCCTCAGCCGTAGGTCCGAAGGTCAGTTGCTCGGGTTGGCCATCTGGAAATCGTTGTCGCCATATGTGATGCGCGCCGCCCGCGTCAGAGGTGACGAAGACCCACGTGCCGTCTGGTGACCAGGCCCCGAAGGTGCACCCGGCATGCGGCGGCCCGACGTCGTGACCCGGCGCGCTACCGTCCATCGGGACGACGCGGCACGGTGCCCACGCGTGGTCCTTGTCCATCTCCACGACCAGCACCCATTTCCCATCGGGAGACGGATACGACCTGTGCGCCATCGAATGCTCGTGTTGCGGCACGTAGACGTCACGCAGGTGGAGACGATCTTCGTCTGCGGTCACGACCGTCATGTGAGGGCTCTGACGGATCTCGGAATACAACACACGCCCTGGACCTGTCCAGATCAACCCTGATGCGTTTCGGAGCCACAGCGTCGGGGTACCCCCCGCGACCGCCACGACCCATGTGTCCCACTCGAAGAGCGCGTTCACCGTGGTGTAGGCAACCCGTAACCCGTCCGGAGAAAAAACCGGGCTCATCTTCTTCGACAAGTCGGCCGTCAGGGCGACGGGCTCGCCGTCGGGCAGCGCCTTCACATAGACCTGGCCGGGACCATAAAACGTCTCGCCTCCACGAATGAACGTCACATGTCGGCCATCAGGAGACAGCGACGGCTGACCGACCGCATCGGGGAGTCGCGTGATCGGCGTCCACGGGGACTGCTTGGGGGGCGGTGCCATCCAGCGCCCCCATCCGAGCAGGCTGACGAGCACGACCAGGAACGCGGTCGCGGCGACCGTTGCTCCGACCTCAGTACTGGTCCACCTGCGTTGCGCGCGCTCGATGACTCGCCGCACCGCCGCCATCGACTGAATCCGACGGTCGGCGTCTTTCTCCAGACAGCTTCGCAACAGCTCGCGGATGCGCCCCGGAGTAGCGGCCGGCAACCCGTTCCAGTCAGGAGCGTCGGCCAGGACCGCGGCAATCGTGTCGGATGCGCCGATGCCCCGGAACGCTCGCTTGCCTGTGAGCAGCTCATAGAGCACGCAGCCGAACGCCCATATGTCCGTTCTATGGTCCACGTCCCTGCCGCTGGCTTGCTCCGGGCTCATGTACGCAGGCGAACCCACGACATGCCCTGCGTGGGACACCTCCGCGGCGCCGTCGCGCCCTGGCTCCGAGTGCTCAGCGTCGCCGGTGGACACGACCTTCGCCAAGCCGAAATCCAGAATCTTCACTGCTCCATCGGGAGTCACTTTGATATTGGCCGGCTTCAGGTCGCGGTGGATGACGCCCCGGTCATGCGCCGCCTCGAGCGCGGCCGCGATCTGTCGACCGTACTCAATCGCCGTGCGGCTAGCGAGGGGACCTTCGAGCGTCTGACCCTCCACCAATTCCAACACCAGATGGTCGACACCGCCACACTGTTCGATGCCGTAGATCGCCGCGATGTTCGAATGATTCAGCGACGCAAGCACGCGTGCTTCACGGCGAAATCGGTCAAGCCGGTCGCGCCTCGCGGCGAACACCGGTGGGAGTACCTTGATGGCAACATCGCGATCGAGCCGGGTGTCGTGCGCGCGGAAGACCTCACCCATCCCACCGGCGCCGAGACGAGCCGTGAGCACGTATGGTCCAAGGCTGGCGCCAGGGTGGAGGGACGACTCCGCTGGTCCAGGCGAAGCGGGCGCCACGACCGCCGTCTCACCGCACTGGTCATGGTCGTCCGCCGCCAGGACCGCGTCGACCTCGAGGCGCAGCTGTAGGTCGCCGTGGCAGGCCCGTGAGACAAACGCCGCTCTGCCCGCGGGCTCGTGCTCGCGCGCGGCGTGGACAATGTCAGTGATCTGATGCCAGCGTTCCGGTGCCACAAGGACCATCCAAAAGCTATGACATCTTAAGCTCTTCGTAACGACTTCTGTCGCCAAGAGCCGCACTATGCCGACATCGACGACGGGCCACGGCCGTCGTCACGGCACGAGCGGAAACAACCGCGATTAGGAGGGGAAACCCATGATCTCTGGAACAAATGGCGAGTGCACGCGGGTCAACGGAACCACACAGCCACGGCTTCGACATTCGATGGTCTCACTGCTCGCCCTGGCCGCGCTGGCCGTTGTGTGCGTACCCACACCCGCCCTGGCTGACGACCGTCTTCTGCTCGAGGGCACGTTTTCGGTGTTGTACACGTACCCGTCGGCGGTGAACTATTGCGTTGCTGGTGCTGGCCACGGCAACGTGTCCATCGAAGCGCAGGGCCTCGGAAGCATCTCAGGAGTCGGTCCGCTGTTTCTGACGGTGAAGAAGTGCTTCACGTTTGCTGACGGAACCTACGAGGGAACATTCACGATGTCGGCGGGCGCGGGCCATGCCCTGACCGGCAGGTACGAAGGGACGCAAGGTCCACTCGACGAGAATGGCTTCGGCCCCTTCAACGGCGTGCTCACCGTTACGAGGGGGACGGGCCGGTTCCTGCACGCGCGAGGGCGCCTCACGTTCGAGGCGGTCGCGGGCCCGGATTCGTTGGGCGCGGGCGCCGCGCCGACGTTGAACGGGACGGCCTTCTATCTGGTCCGGGGAGGCGCTCCCAGGAACTGAGGGTCAGCCGAACTTCGGCCAGTAGCCGAACTCCGGCTGGTGGCAGACGCCGTCAAGATCGCTGGCGCGCTCCTGAAAGTACGCCTGCGCGTCGGCAATGGCCTGGTTGTACACGACCGCGCCAATTTCGGCGACGCAGAACTGCAGGAAGAGCCCGGCTTTGAGGTCGCCGATGTCCTCATCGAGGTTCTCGGCGACGTAGCGCTTGATGGACGCCTGGAGCTGCGTAGTCTGTTCGGGCGACAGCGTGATCGGCATGGCACTGTGAATCGTACCTGACTGGACCGAGTCGTGTGAGGCGCACGGCATCTCCTTCGGCCCGCCGTGCCGGCCGTGGGCTGATGCGGTGGGGGTCCTCGAGGCGAAATCGGAGCCCTCGCCGCAGCGCTCTTCGACACGCCACTCGCACCGAAAGTGCGGGCGACGCGGACGCGAGGCGAATAGCGGGCGTCGTTTGTACATCGGACGAGTCGCCGGAAGGTGCGAGTGGCCGGCGGGGCGAGGTTGAGCCGCGAGGACCCCCACCGGGTCAGCCCACGGCCTACGTCGTCGCGCGCCGCGCCGCCGAGTACTCGAGCATCTGCTTGGCAAAGTCGAGGCAATACGAGATCTGCACGTTCACGATCGTTCCGTTCACGTCGGCAACCGGCGTCAGCGTGGGCATCACAAACGCCGTGTACGACGGCAGGTTCAGCGCCTCGACGCGGCGCACGATCTCGTTCCGCAGCTCGGGATCGAAGTGCACGCCGTAGGTCTCGAACAGCGTCTTGGCCGCCGCGTAGTCGCCTTCCGACTTGATCCGCTGCACCTCGCGCAACATCGCCCCCACGCCGTCGCGGAACCGCTCCACGCTCTCGAGCACGTGATACGTCTTGCCCTCGCGCACGCGCACCGACAGCGCCTCGGTATGGGCCAGCAGCCAGTGCACGATGGCCTGGCGGTTGCGCATGTGGTCTTCCTCGAGCTGCGTGCCCTCGCGTACACGCCGCAGTTGCACGAGCGCCGTGCGCGCAAACGCTTCGTACTCAGTGCGAATGATGCCGGCGTGCTCATCGGCCGGCACGATGCCCAGTTCAGCCAGGCGTGGATCGGCGCAGAAATACAGCGCCACGAGGTCCGCGCGGGTTTCTTCGAGCGCCGAGTACTGCTCCTTCAGCAGTTCCTGCGGCTGACCCGCGGCGCCCGGCGCCATGCGGCCCGACCCGTGGCCCAGCACTTCGTGGATCTCGGTGGCGAGCTCGCCGGCCACCGCGCCCCACCGCTTGGCGCGCTCGAACTCCTCGTCGCTCCACGTGAACTCGTGGCGGTACTCGTCGGTAGTGCTGTTTTCGTAGGCCTCGGTCACGTTCGAGAGCGTGACCGACTTGCTGCCGTGCAGCTCGCGCACGCGCTGATCGTTGGGCAGGTTCACGCCGATGGGTGTGAGGGGGCCCGCGTCGCCGGATTCCACCACCACTTCAATGGCCGTGGCCGTCACGCCCAGCACGACCGGCTTGCGATAGGCCGGGTCGAAGGGCATGCGGTCTTCGAACCACTGAGCGTTTTCGGCCAGCGCCCGGATGCGCGCCGTCTTCTCGTGGTTGACGTAGTAGACGATGCCTTCCCACGCGCCCTTGATGCCGCGCGCGTCCATGTAGACCTCGGTGAAGCCGTTCATGGTGTCGATAGGCGAATCGGTGGCCTGCACCCACGCCACGTCGAACGCCGTGCGGTCGGATTCCTCGCCCGTGCGATACCACTGGATGAGCGCCGTCAGAGCGGCCGCCAGTCCCAGCGTGGCGTAGGGAAGCGCCGCCTGCAGGTGCCTGACGATGCGCTCGAGGTAGTCGCTGTAGAGGCCGCCGATGCGGTAGACCTCTTCCTCGAGCCGGCCGTCGCGCTTCACGAGACGCGACGTGAGCGGATACCGCTCGACGAAGCCGTCGAGGTCAGCCAGGCTCACGTCGAGGTACAGGTTGTTGGCGCTGTCGCGCAACAGATCGCCGCCGGCCCCGGGCGTCTTGTTCGTCACCATCGGCTCGAACGACGGGTCGAGGAAGAGCGGCGACAGACGACGCGCCAGCGCCTCCACTGATTCGCCGACTCTGAGACGGAACGTTCCGCCACGAGCGGCCACTGCCTGCGCAGCCGCCACGAGCGCTTCGGGCGTCAGCGTCATCACGAACTTGCGGGCCGTGAGGTTGTTGTAGCCGCCCGAGTTGATCCAGAAGAGCTTGGTGTAGCGCCAGACCTCGCGAGCCACCTCGGCCGGCAACGCGGCGTCGTGCTGCACCAGCGTTTCGAGGAAGTCGCGCATCTCGAGGTTGTGGCGGTAGCGCTGGTCGTAGTAGATGTCGCGCCCCGCCAGCGCCGCCTGGTAGAGATGCCACAGCAGCACCTTCTGGTCTGGCGGCAGGGCGGCAAAACCATCGGCGTAGAGCTGCACGAGGGCGGCTTCGTCGACCCGTTCGAGCAGGTAGGGGCGGGTCGTCGTGCTGGGAACCAGTGTGCTCAAGGGCGTCTCGAAGGATGGAAGAACGGGTTCACGTGGCCTATAGCGGGACCGGCACACGATCCCCGAGCCGGGGTATGTGCACGTTCCAGGCCAACTCGGCTTCAATGCGGGTCTTCAGGGTGTCTTGGGCGGTTGGCTCGCCGTGCACCAAGTAGGTCATCCCCGGCGGCTTGGGAAACGT
>JANMDX010000283.1:0-4370 GCA_031376505.1 Acidobacteriota bacterium | reverse complement strand
TTCGTGTGCGACGCCCGCTGCGAGATGTGCAGCAACTGGACGCGCGGCAACCGCAAGGAAGACATGTCGCTCGCCGAAATCGAGCAGGCCTTCAGCTCGCCCCTGTGGAGCCAGATCGAGAACGCCAGCCTCTCGGGCGGCGAGCCGACCACGCGCAACGACATGGTCGAGATCTGCCGGCTGATGATCGACAAGTTCCCGAAGCTCCGGAAGCTCACGATCAACACCACCGGCCTCACGCCGCAGCGCGCCATCCCGATGCTGACCAAAGTGGTCGAGATGTGCCACGAGCGCAACGTCATCTTCTCGACCCGCGTGTCGGTTGACGGCGTGGGCGACATGCACGGCGACGTGCGCAACGTGCGCAAGGCGTTCGAGAAGGCCGGCAAGACCATCACGGCCATGCAGGAGCTGCAGAAGAAGTACCGGTTCAATTTCGGCATCTCCTCGACTATTTTTTCGAAGAACCTCGGCGACGCCGACAACATCCTGGCGTGGGCGAAGAAGGAAAAACTCGACATCGTATTCAACATGGTGCGGTTCACCGACGCCATGCTGGGCAACAGCGAGCTCGAGAGCACGCTGAAGCCGATGGGCCTCGAAGAGCAGACCATGCGCCGGTTCTTCATGGACCGTGTGCGGCAGGACCCGTTGCTCGACGGCCAGAACTATATCTACATGCACTACGCGGACATGATTGCCAACGGCTACCATCGCCTGGCGCCGTGCCCGTTCCAGACCCAGGGCGTGATGCTCAACCCCAACGGCGACATGTTCTTCTGCGAGAACAGTGACGTCATGGGTAACGTCACCAAGGAAGACCCGTCGAGCATCTACTTCCGGGAAGATTCGCAGACGCACCGCAAGTTCATCCGCGACGAGAAGTGCCCGAGTTGCCTGAGCCCGTGCCAGATGAACGTGGCCGCGATCAAGCAAGTGGTGCCGTACGCGAAATTCCTGGTGCGCGCGTCCATGGAGAAGCGCCGCCCCTCGTCCGACGCGCCCGTGGCGCCGCCACCGGCCGCGGCTGCGGCGCAGCCCACCCAGATCTGATTGGTCCGTCGCGCGACCGGCCCCGCGGCGCCAGCAGCACTCGAAGGGCAAATATTCGCGAATTAAATAATGGCTTTGGTTGTTTTGTGGCATATATTTGCCATGGCAACTCGAGGCCGCGGTCGTCCGCTGAAGTTTGGCCGTCCCGGCCGGCCGGTCACGTTGACCCTGCCGGCCGACGTCATCGACTGGCTGCACACGCTGCATGACGATCCGGCGTGGGCGATCGTCGGACTCTTCGAGCGCCGTGGCACAGTCCCGCGGCCGGCGCGTTTGCGGTCCGCAGTCGCCGAGTTGGTCCAATTGCCTGGCCGGCGGGCGCTCATCCTGGTCCGCCCCGACCTGCTCCGCGGGCTGCCGGGCGTTGCGCTGATTCCGCTCTCCGACGGCCGGGCGTTCATCGCACTCGAGGCTGGCCGCGGCATCGCTGACCTGGAGTTGGCCGTGATCGACCGACTCGAGGCGGGTGGCGTTCCGGGTGAGGAGCGTGCCGGCCTCGACGAGTTCCGGCTGGTTGTGCGCGAATGGCGCAGGCAGGGGATCAAGTTCCAGCCTCGCTCCATTCTGGTCGCGGAGCGTCAAACCGTGGCGCAGACGGCGCGCCCGCTCTCGGGGCTCGCCACGACTAGGCTCGGTCGATCGTGACGCCCCAATCGGAAAGCCGTCCCCGCCGGCGGCTCGGGACATGGGCACTTGGCGCCGTCGTGGCATTCGCGTTTGCGGGCACGCTCTTGTCGGTGGGTACGCCGTCGTCGGCCGCCCTCGGCGCCGCGGTGCAGATCCTGTTTGTCGCGCCCGGCGTGCTGATTGTCTTGCGCACGCAAGTGCACGGCGCGGGCTGGCTGCCTGCGGTGACGTTCGGTCCAATGGTGGGGCTCGGCGCCAGCAGCCTGGCGCTCCTGGCGTTCTGGGCCGCAGGTGGCCGCGGCGCCTGGCTGCTGGTGGCGGCGCCCGCCACGGCGCTGCTGCTGACGTGGCCGGCCGGGCGGCTTCGCGACCGCTGGCGTCTGCCCACGCCGCACGCCGCTGACGCGCGCATGCTGTTGCTGGCCCTGCTGCTCGTGCCGATCCTCGTGTGGCGACCGTTTGCCAATGTGGGCGCCGAGCGCCCTGAGGGACGCGTCTACCGCCAGTACTTCACAGCCGACTACGTGTGGCGGCGCGCGGTGGTAGCCGAGGTCGCCAAGGGCGACTTCCCGCCCGTGAATCCGTACTACACCAACGACGTGCTGCACTACTACTGGCTGCCGCATCTGCTGAGCGCCGTGGAACACCGGATATGGCCGGAGGTTGACCTCGACGCGTTGCTCCTCACGCGCACGGTGCTCGTTGATGCGTTCTTCGTTGCGGCCTTGTACGGCGTGGCCCGTCTGGCAGTGGACCTTCCGTGGGCGGCTGTGGCGGCCGTGGCCTGCGGCTTCTTGGCCACCAGTTTCGAGGCCATAGCGGCCCTGTGGGCCCTGTCGGGCGAACGGGCTCCGCTGCATTTCGTCCGCTATCTGAACATCGACGCCATCTCGCGGTGGTACTACAACGGCATGCCGATCGACGGCCTGCAGCGCATCCTCTGGTATCAGCCTCACCACGCGGCTGGCTACATCCTGGGCTTCCTTGGCCTCCTCGCCGTCGCGCGCCGACGGCGAATCCAGGACCCGGCCGCGTTCTTCGTGGCGGGGTCGCTGCTTGCGACGAGCGTGCTCATTAGTTCGTTTGCCGGGGTCATGTACGTGGCGGTGGCGGCGACGTATGAGGGGCTGCAGACGATTCGGCGTCGATCGTGGACCCCGGCGCTCTTCAACGCGCCGTATGCCGCGCTGCCGCTCGCGATCGGCGCGGCGCTCGTGACCGCGCTCGAGTATGTCGACTCCGCACCTGGGGCGGAGCCGAATCTGATTCGCTTCGGGATCAATGAACTGTCCACGCGGAACTTCTGGACAGTCACGGCCATGAGCTTCGGGCCTGCGTTCCTGCTGGGCGCAGCCGGCATCTGGGCCGCGTGGCGCCAGCGGGTTGCCGATGTGTGGCCCTTCCTGGTCGTGCTGCCCGTGGTGGCGGGGTTCTACTTCTACGTCGATGTGCGCGACCACCAGGACGTCTACGTCGGCTGGCGGGTCGGCCACCTGGTCTTCATGGCGCTCATTCCCGTGATTGGTGTGGCGTTTGCCGGTGTGCGGCGACTGCGAGGCGCCGCGCGCGCCGGCGCCGTCGGGGCGTTCGCGGTGATCATCGGTCTGGCCGTGCCCACCGTGGCGATTGACGCGTTCAATACCCAGGACATCGTGCCCAACGGCATGGGGCGTGCCTGGGTCCGCACCGAAGTTCTCACGCCCGCCGAGGTGGATGGGCTGGAATGGCTTCGCACCCAGACGTCCGTCAGCGCCGTCGTGCAGGTGGACACCAATGCCCGCGGCGCCCAGATGTGGGCCTACATCCCGGCGTTTGCCGAGCGCCGCATGGGCGTGGGCGTGCCCTTGTCGATGGTGCCGCTGCTGAAGTATCAGGAGGGCGCCAAACGGGTCACCTGGATGTACGACACCGACGCGGTCGATGCCCACGCGCTGGCCGACCGGGTCGGTATCGACTACGTGGTGGTGGGTCCGCCAGAGCGCGCGGCGCATCCCGGCGTGGAGGAGCGGTGGGCGACGGTCCCAGCCCTGCTCCCACTCGTGTTCCACAACACGGTGCTGTCGGTGTACGCCGTCCGCCATCACCCCTCGTGACGTCCTCGACGCCGTGACCGACCGCGGGTGCCGCGAAGACCTCCGTCAGATGGGCGCGGCGGGCGCAGGGGACTCCGCCCGTCGTAGCCAGAGCACGAGCCCAGGCAGGTTGCCCGCCAGGCCAGTCAGCACGATCAGCGTCGAGAGTGCAAACGACAGCGCGTCGGGTACGCCCACGGGGCGCAGCAGCCACACGATCACCCCCTGCGGCACGCCGAAGCCGCTCACCGAGACCGGCAGGAGCAGCATCAGCAGGCCGAGCGGCATGAACAGCAGGTAATAGCTGAACGGCACGTGCATGCCCAAGCCGGCGCCAAGGACGTAGGCCTGAGTGATGCGCAGCAGTTGCACCCCGAGCGACCACGCCATCACGGCGGCCAACGCGCCGCGGTGCGCGCGATAGCGGGCCACGGCGTCGGCCAGGCGCAGCAGGCGGCGGGCGAATGGGCCGCCGTGGCGGTGCGGCGGCACGGCCCAGCGCAGGACGGCGTCGGCCCAGAAGGCCCCGATGCAGGCCAGACCCACCACGGCCACGGCGGCGACGACGCGGCCGGTGGCGTTGCCCGAGGCCGACACGACCAGCCCGACGGCCCCCAT
>JANMDX010000360.1:0-3479 GCA_031376505.1 Acidobacteriota bacterium | reverse complement strand
CAAGCAAGGCAACGTGTGGGTGGTCGACGCACGCTCGGCCACGGCCGAGGAACTGAAGAAGTTCCCGAACGCGGCCGGCAAGGGTCACACCGTGATGAAGTTCAGTCCGCAGGGCAAGCTCCTGCTGACCTTGGGCACGCCCGGCACGGCCGGCAATCCGCCCCAGGCGTTCACGGAGCCCAACGACGTTGCGATCGCGGCCGATGGCAGCATCTTCGTGGCTGAAGCGCACGGCGACCAGTTCCTTGACCAGAACCCGCCCAACGGCGTCGGCCGGGTGTCGAAGTTCAGCGCCGACGGCAAGTTCATCAAGAGCTTCGGGTCGTACGGCTATGGGCCGGGCCAGTTCCGCGGTGCGCACGCGTTGGCGTTCGACTCCAAGGGCCGGCTGTTTGTGGCCGACCGCGGTAACCGCCGCCTCCAGATCTTCGACCAGGACGGCAAGCACCTCGACACGTGGTATCAGTTCAGCCGCATCAGCGGGATGGCGATTGCCGCCGACGACACGTTGTACGCCATCGACTCAGAGTCGGACGACAACTACAACCCCGGCTGGCGCAAGGGCCTGCGCGTGGGCAGCGCGCGCACAGGCGAGGTGTACTACTTCGTGCCCGAGCACGTCTCGAAGCAGGCCTCGGGCATGGGCGGCTACGGCTCGATGGGCGAGGGCGTGACGGTGGATGCTGCCGGTACGGTCTACGCCGGCGAGGTGGGTCCCATCCAGGGGATGACCAAGTTCGTCCCGCGCCTGAAGCGTTGAAGCGCGTGTGTGTCTCGCGTTGACGCCGACAGACGAGCTGAGGCACAGTGCACCGTCATGAGTGAAACGCATCCGACGCCCACGACCCTCGTGGGCTTGTTCGCGGCGACGCCGGCAGAGCAGATCGCCATCGTGCTGCCCGAGCAGAACATCCGCATCACCTATGGGCAGCTGCGCCAGCAGGTCGCGGCGTGTGCCGCGGCGCTGGCCGGCGCCGGCATTCGTCGTGGCGACCGGGTGGGCATGGCTCTCCCGAATGGCCTGCCTACCATCGTGGCGTTTCTCGCCGCCGGTGAAGCGGGCACCGCCGCACCGCTCAATCCGGGCTACAAGGAAGAAGAGTTCCGCTTCTTCCTCGAAGACACGAACGCCAAGGTGCTGTTGCTCCCGGCTGGCGGTGCCGACGACGCGCGGCGGGCCGCGGGCCAGACGGTGCCCGTGCTCGACGTGAGCATGGACGAGGCTGGGCACGTCACCATTGCTGGCGCGGCGCCCGGCGCGCCGGTTGCCCCACCGACCATCGACGACGTGGCGCTCATCCTCCACACGAGCGGCAGCACGGGCCGGCCCAAGCGCGTGCCGCTCAGTCACGCGAATCTCTCGATCTCGGCGCAGAACGTGGCGGCGAGTTACGCGCTGACGTCGAGCGACGTCTCGCTCTGCGTGATGCCGCTCTTTCATGTGCACGGCCTCGTGGCGTCGACGCTCGCCACCCTCGCAAGCGGCGGTACGGTCGTCGTGCCGGGGAAGTTCAGTCCGCTGTCGTTCTGGCGGATCGCGCGGGACTGCGGCGCCACGTGGTATTCGGCCGTGCCCACGATTCACCAGCTGTTGCTGGCGCGCGTCGAGCCGGGTGCCCCGAAACCGGCCGGCGCCGAGAAGCTGCGGTTCATCCGCTCGTGCAGCGCGTCGCTGCCGCCGCAAGTGATGCACGACCTCGAGGCGGCATTCGGCGCACCCGTGCTCGAAGCCTACGGCATGACCGAGGCCGCGCATCAGATGGCCTCGAATCCGTTGCCGCCCCGGGATCGCAAGCCGGGCTCGGTCGGACCGGGTACCAAGGTCGGCATCAGCATCCGCGATCTCAACGGCGTGGAGCTGGCGGTCGGCGAACGCGGCGAGGTGTGCATTCACGGGCCCAACGTCGTGACGGGCTACGAGAACAACCCCGAAGCCAACGCCACGGCGTTTTTCGGCGAGTGGTTCCGCACCGGCGATCAAGGGTTCCTCGATGCCGACGGGTATCTCACGCTCTCGGGCCGGCTCAAGGAGATGATCAATCGCGGGGGCGAGAAGATCTCGCCGCGCGAGATCGACGAAGTGCTGCTGACGCATCCGGCGGTGGGCGAGGCCGTGTGCTTCGGTGTGCCGCACAAGATGTGGGGCGAGGAAGTGGCGGCGGCCGTCACGCTCACGGGCGAGGCCACGGAAGCCGAACTGCTGGCGTTCTGCAAAGAGCAGCTGGCCGAGTTCAAACGGCCCAAGCAGATTCACATCACCGACGCCATCCCGCGCACCGCCACCGGCAAGATCCAGCGCCGCGTGGTCGCGCAGGCGTTCTCACCCACGACCTAGTGGACGGCTGCGCGTGAGAATCGTCATTGCCGGGGCTGGCGCCATTGGCGGCTACCTCGGCGCCAAGCTCGCCCGAGCGGGCGCCGATGTGGTGCTCTATGCGCGCGGTCCGCACCTGCAGGCCATGCAGGCGCGCGGCTTGCGCGTGGTGAGTCCCGACGGCGATTTCGAGGTCCGCCCCCAGCTCGCCGCCGACCTGGCCACGGTGGGCGCGTGCGACGTGGTGTTCTTGGGCGTCAAGGCGCACGCCTTGACCGCACTCGCGCCGACACTGGCGCCGCTGCTTGGACCAGACACCGTGGTCGTCAGTACGCAGAACGGCGTCCCGTGGTGGTACTTCGAGCAGCACGACGGCGCCCTGAACGGACTGCGGCTCGAGCGCGTGGACCCAGGCGGCGTGATTGCCGGCGCCATCGAGCATCGCCGGGTGGTCGGGTCGCTTGCCTATTTCTCGACCGACATCGCCGAGCCCGGCGTGATTCACCACACCGAAGGCAACCGCATCAGCTTTGGCGAGCCGTCGGGCCAGCGTTCAGACCGCACGCGGGCGATTGCCGAGGTGCTGATCGGCGCCGGCTTCCGGTGCCCCATCACCACGCGCTTTCGTCACGAGATCTGGGTGAAGCTGCTCGGGAACGTGGCCTTCAATCCGATCAGCGCGTTGACCGGCGCAACGCTCGAGGAGATGGCCCGCCACCCCGAGGTGTCGCAACTCGTGCGCGGGCTGATGGCCGAAACGGAAGCCGTCGCGGCCCTGCTCGGCATCACGCTGCCGATCTCTATAGACCAGCGCATGGCCGGCGCAGAGAAGGTGGGCGCGCACAAGACGTCGATGCTGCAGGACTGGGAGGCGGGCCGCCCCATGGAACTCGAAGCCGTGGTGGGCGCCGTCGTGGAACTGGGCGAGCGGCTCGGCGTGGCCATGCCGGCCACGCGAGCGGTGTATGCCTGCGCGACGATGCTTGACGCCCATCGCGGGCAGCGGGCACTCGTGAAGGCGTAGGGTCAGGAGGCAAAGCGGTGAACGTGAACAATCGCTGGTTTCAGCTCGCGGCGTCGCTCGTGGCCATGATCATGATTGCCAATCTGCAGTACTCCTGGACGCTCTTCGTTCAGCCGCTGCAGGCCGGCACCGGCTGGAAGC
>JANMDX010000308.1:0-17021 GCA_031376505.1 Acidobacteriota bacterium | reverse complement strand
CGGTCGTGCGCCCTCAGTTCATTGGACGCGTCAGTGGATGTCTTGGCCCTGTCGCCAAGATGACATCTGTGACAGCCTGGAACGGCGGCGCTGACGGAGGTTCTTCCGGACGGGCCGGACGGGCAGGGTGCAGGCGCTATGACGAGGCCGTCACCAAGGGCAGCGTCAGCGTGAAGACCGTGCCGTGCCCCACCGTGGAGGCCACCGCGACGCGGCCGCCGTGTGCCTGCACAATCGCCTTTACCAGCGACAGACCCAGCCCGAGCCCGCGGCTGGACCGGCTGGCGTCGCCCCGATACAGGCGGTCCCACACCAGCGGCAGTTCCGCCGCGGCAATGCCGATCCCGTCGTCCCGCACAGTCACAGTGGTCGCCCCCGCAAGGGCTTCGCCGCCCACCTCTATATGGCCGCCAGAGGGCGTGTACTTGACGGCGTTCTCGACCAGGTTCGCCAGCACCTGTCGCAGCCTCGTGCGATCACCGATCAGGGTCAGGCCGGGGGGTACGGTCGATACCAGGGCAACGCCCTTGAACTCAGCTTCATCGGCATAGAGGTCGATGGCCTCGCGCACGACGTCGCTCACCTCGAGCGGTCGGCGGTCGAGCGCCATGGTGCCCGTCTCGGCCTCCGAGATATCCATCAGCGCGGTCAGCGTGGCGTTGACGTGATCGGCCTCGTCGAGGGCGCGCGCAAGCCCCTCCCGCATGGCTGCGGGATTGTCGGCCATCAGCGCCGACTCGGCAACCGCCCGAAAGCGCGTCAGCGGCGTGCGCAGATCGTGCGCGACGTTGTCGAGAGCCCCGCGCATGCCGGCCAGCAGGATCTGGATCCGGCCGAGCATGTCGTTCACGAGCGCGCCGACCTCGTCGAGCGGATCGGACGACGCGCGCGTCTGCACCCGCGCGTCGAAACGACCGGTGCGCAGAATCGACCGGAGCGTGCCTTCGAGCGCGCGCAGTGGCGCGAGGGCGAAGTGGGTCAACAGCACCCCACCGCCCACCGCCACCAGCACGACCAACGCCAGCACCTGCAGCGCGCGATCCCGGAAGTGCCCGAGCAGCTCGTCGCGTACGTGCGAGCTGCGCCCCACCTGCACGAGGACGCCGTCGGGCAAGGCGTCACTGCCCACTTCGAGCACCGACCCGTCGGGTGGGGTATCGATCGTCATCCAGCCTTCCCGCACGCTCGCGGGCTCGTCGAGTCTGGTCAGATCGAAGGCGCCCCAGCCGGGCGGCTCCGCGAAGTACACCACTTCGGCGCCGGCATTGATGACTCGAACGAGCAGACGTTCGTGCCGTCCCTCACCGGCATCGGCTTCGATGAGGGACTGCAGTCCGGCAAGCCCCGAGCGCTGATACTCCGCGCCGTAGCGCGTCAGCATCGACTCGAGCACTGAGTGGTCCTGATCGGCCAGGGCCCGCGCGAGCAGTCCATAGGTGACCGCGGCGACGGCGACCGCGCTGACCACGAAGAGCCCGGCGTACCACAGCGCGATGCGCAGCGGAAACGCGCGGGCGAAGGCGCTACTCAGTCTTGAGGACATAGCCAACGCCGCGCACAGTGTGCAGAAGCTTCGACTCGAAGTCCTTGTCGATCTTCTCCCTCAATCGATGCACGAGCACGTCGACCGCGTTGGTGCCGGTGTCGAAGCTGTAGTCCCACACGTGCGAGACAATCATGGCCTTCGAGACCACCTTGCCGGGACGGCGCATCAGGTACTCGAGCAGCGCGTACTCGCGCGGCCGCAGGTCAACCGGCACGTCGCCGCGTCTCGCTCGGCGCGTCAGGCGGTCGAGTCGCAGGTCGCCCACGACGAGCTCGGCCGACTCGATGGGCAGGTGCCCGCGTCGGGTCAGCGCCTGCACGCGCGCCACCAGTTCCTGAAACGCGAAGGGCTTGGTCAGGTAGTCGTCGCCGCCGGTCTGCAGGCCCTTCACACGGTCGTCGACCGAGTGTCTGGCGCTGAGGAACAGCACCGGCGTGGTCACTCCGGCGCGGCGCAGCGCGGTGACCAGGCTCAGGCCGTCGAGCTTCGGCAGCATGACGTCCACGATCGCCGCGTCGAAGGGCTGCGCGCGCGCCAGCGCCAGCCCGTCGACGCCGTCACCTGCGACCTCGACCGCGTAGCCCTCCTGGCGTAAGCCGGTCGCGACGAACGCCGCGATGCTGGCGTCGTCTTCGACCACGAGGATGCGCACAGGGCCATCGTCGTTTGCGGGTCCGGTCGAGGTCAAGGCTCCAGCGCGACCTCGCCGGCGTCGAGACCCGGCGCGGCGGCGAGCCGGCGGCGCAGGAGCGGTGCGAGCGTGGCCAGGATGAACAGCGCCGAGACGGCGATGAGCGTCGCGGAAACGCGGGGCCCGAGCCCGGCCGCCGACAGTACGCGTGGGCCGCCGTAGGCCACCGCGGCCATCACGACCGACGCCCACAGAAAGGCGGAGGCCGTGTTGGCGGCGCAGAAACGGGATGCCGAGACGCCAGCGGTGGCGCAGAGCGCCGTGAGCGTGATCCGGAATCCTGGCACGAACCGCACCGCAAAGGCCGCAATCGACTGGTGTCGGCGTACCCAGATCTGCAGGCTGTCGCGGGGCCGATCGGTGGCGGCGAGCGCGAGCCACCGGCTGGCGCCCGCGCGAATGGCGAAGAAGACGAATTGATCCCCGAGCGCGGCGCCGAGCGCGCCCGAGAGCAGCACGCCAATGGGGTGCAAGTATCCCGAGGCGACCAGCGCCGACGCCGCCACGAACACCACCTCGCCCTCCACGGCCGCCGCCACGATCACGCCAATGTAGGGCGTGATCGTCAGTACGGTCACGGCATGCGCCCCGACGGCGCCGTGTGGACGGACGCCGGCTCAGTCACGCGCGTCACGGTCGCGATGACCTCGCCCACGCGGGCGACGTCCCGGGCGGTTAGCGACGAGTAGACGGGCAACTGAACGGCTTGCGCCGCGCGCGTCGCGCCCGGGCAGCCGTCGCGCGGGCAGCCGTCAAACAGCGGCAGGGTGGTGCAGACGTCCACGTGCAGGGTCTCCACGTCGACGCCGCGGCGCAGGGCGCGCGTCGCGACCACGTCGCGGTCGGCGACATAGGCGCAGTACTGGTAGAAGACGTGCGTGCGGTTCGTCGGCCGCGCGGGCCGGTACACACCGGGCTCGCCCGCGAGCCGGGCGTCAAGCTGCGCCGCGTGGGTCTGCGTCGCGCGCGTCCACGCGTCGAGATGGTCGAGGCCGGCCAGCCCCAGCGCCGCCTGGGCGTTACTGTAGCGCTCCAGGTAGTCTTGCGGTGGCGGATTGAGAGAGCGGATGGCCTCCCACAGATAGATGTCGGGGTTCACGCGCGTCCACGACGCGAGCCACATGATCGGAAAGAGCGTGCAGGTGAATGGCGCCTTGCGGATGAGCGTGCGCTGCACACGGCCCAAGCGGAGCTTGCGCGCGAGGCCGGCGGCGGTGGGCGGCGGCAGCGCGTCCAGCCGCGCCGACAATCGGTCCATCGTGCCCTGGTCTCGGGCCACCGCCATACCGCCACCGTGCGTGTTGAGCGGCTTCAGCGTCTGCAGACTGAAGAAGCCCGCGTCGCCGATCGTGCCGACCGGCTGGCCACGGTACTCGGCACCGAGGGCGTGCGCGCAGTCCTCGATCACGACCAGCCCGTGCCGGCGGGCGATGGCCATGATCGGGTCCATGTCACACGGCAGTCCCCACAGGTGCGTGGGCACGACTGCGCGCGTCCGGTCCGTGACGACGCGCGCGAACGACTCGGGGTCGAGCGTGAACGTCTCGGGGTCCACGTCGGCGAAGACCGGAACGAGTCCGGCCACGCGCGCCAGTTCAGGCACGACCCAGAACGTGAGCGCGGGCATCACGATCTCGGAGCCTGGCGGGAGTTCGAACGCCTTCAGCAGGTGGTAAAAAGCCATGCGGCCGTATGACGCGGCCCGCGCGCGCGGCAGGCCGAGTCGCGCGGCAAACGCGGCCTCGAAGGCGGCGATCTCGGGCCCGTCGATGAACTGGCTGCGGCGGCCGGCCGCGGCAAGGATCTGCTGCGTCTCCGGCAGTACCCGTGCGCCGTACCGTGCGATAGCCGACCACATACGCGATGCTCCCGCGCCCTTGGGCGCCGATCCGACGCTGGTTCACACAAAGAGCGCGAGCTTGCCGAAGCGTTCGGCGAGCAGATAGCAGACGGTGACACGGCTCTTGTCGTGGTCGCCCGATAGCCTGACCATCACGTCGTGCAACGCGTCGTCGAGGTCGGCGTCGGCGGCCGTCAGGCGCAGGCGCCGCTTGAGGAAGCTCTCGCGAAGGCGGCGAAGCTCTACGGGGTCGGTGGGCGTCACGACGGCGGAATCGGCCTTCCTGAGCGCGATGCCGAGGTATTTCACGATGCCCTCGACGGCGGCCGGGTCCACGATGGTGACGTGCTTGCGCACGTTGTGGGAGTAGTCGATCGCCTGCACTGACACGTCTCCGTCGTCCCCGCCTTCACGCGCGCCCGAGAACGCACTCCTCGACGCCTCGATCGCGGCGCGGGGACACCCCGACCGCTATGACGTGGATCGTAGAGAGAGTCGCCTGTCAGCAGGGCGTCGCCGGGATTACATCGGTGACAGGCGCGGACGCTCGCGGGCGCCGGGCCTCGCCCTGACGAAAGCGGGAACCCAGGAAGGGCGCTGGACGACTACAGCAGCGCCAGCACGGCAAACGCCGTGGCGAGGTCGGACATGAACATCCGCCGCCACGCCTCGCCCTTCTCGCCGCCGTGTTCGCGGTCGAAGTTGAGCGAGTGCGCGCGCCAGGGCGCCCACGCGTCGTCGCCCGCGCGCGCGGCCTGCTGGTTCGTGCGCAGCCAGGTGAGTCCCTTCTGCACGGCAGGACGGGCGCCAAGCCCGGCCTGCTTCATGGCATAGACGACCAGGCCCGTAGCGTAGGCATCGGACACGCTCAACCGCGCCGCGTCGGTTGAGCCGGGCGCCGCGTAGGGTCCGGCGTCCTTGCTCCAGCGCCATTCGCCGAGGTCGGCCAGTGACCAGCCGCCGTCGGGCCGTTGCGCAGCGGCCAGATCGCGCACGACGGCCTCGCGCTGCGCGGCCGACAGCACGCCGCTCAAGCGCGACGACGCCAGTAGCGCCCAGGTGCGATTGAAGAGCCGCTGCGCCGAGGCGTTGTCGCTCAGGTACGCGCGTAGCCTACGCACGCCTGCCTGACCGGCTTCAGTCGCGCTGGCCGCGCGGCCCGTCGCCGATCCGGCCGCCATCGCCGCCACGGTGGCGCCGTGGAACACGGCATCGGAGGTTTCATACGGCTCGAGGCCAAAATTGAGCCAGTCCCACGCGCCGTCAGCCCGCTGCACGGCCCACAAGCGCGCAAGCGCCTGCTGCGTGACCGCGCTTGGGGCGGTGGCACGTGTGTCGAGATCGTGGCTCGTGAGCAGGAAGGCGTTCATCACGGCTTCCACGCCGCGCGATTCGACCTTCTTGTCGTCCGTGTGGTCGTAGAACGGCTGCTGGTCGTCGAGGTGCGCCATGCGCGTGCGCACGGTGTCGAGAATCGTCGTCTCGTGCGCGGTGGCGGCCGCGACGCCCATGGCCTTGCGCAGGGCGGGGCGCGCCAGCGCATAGGGGATGGCGGTGTGGCACGACAGGCACTTGGTTTCGCCGCCGGGATTCTTGAGCGGCTTGGCCTTGGTCCACCAGATGTCCATACGCGCGTCGAGGTAGCGCGCGGCGGCCGCTTTGTCCCATTTGGTGCTGGGATCGTCGCCTGACGCCCCAGCGCCCAGAGACGCGGACGCGAGCAACACGGCGAAGGTGGCGGCCAGGACGCGGGTGAACATGGGCGGATCTCACCACCCTGGGTCGTGGCGGTCAAGGACCATCCGCGCGGGCGGCGGCGGTGCACAGACGGGAGCTGCTAGACTCTCGCACGCGCGGCCCCACGCCGCAGGAGGCCTCCCATGACCCGTCCGCGACTCATCCTTACCGCCACCGCGGCAGTGCTCGCCGTCTTCGGCGTGACCGTCGGCGCGCAGGACCGCACCATCGACCTGCTGCGGCTGCTCGCAAATACCGCCGGCGCACCGGGCTTCGAGGAGCCAATCCGCAAAGTGATGGTCGACCAGATGCGGCCGTTTGCCTCGTCGATCACATTTGACGGGATGGGCTCGATCATCGCCACGCAGGGCACGACCGGCCCGAAAATCATGGTCGATGCGCACATGGACGAACTGGGCGGCATGGTGCGTCGCATCACGCCCAAGGGCTTCCTGACCATGCAGATGCTGGGCGGCTGGCTCGATCAGGCGCTCGTGGATCAACGCTGGGTGATCATCGGGTCGAAGGGGCCGGTGAAGGCGGTGACCGGCATTCGCGACGTCCACGTGGTACCGGCCGATGAGCGCACGCGCGTCTACTCGCGCGACAGCCTGTACCTGGACGTGGGCGCCACATCCGACGCCGAGGTGCGCGCCATGGGCATCTCGGTGGGCGATCCGATCGTGCCCGACGCGCCCTTCGAGGTGCTGAATGGCACCGGCAACTACTTGGGCAAGGCATGGGACGACCGCGTGGGCTGCGCGGTGGTGGTCGAGGCGATGCGGCGGCTGGCCACGACGCCCCATCCCAACCAGATCGTCTACGCCATCACCACGCAGGAAGAGATCGGCTTGCGCGGCGCGCATACGGCGGCCGACGCGATCAAGCCCGAGCTCGGCATCGCGATTGAAGGCGGCATCACCGGCGACGTCTTCCCCGGCCGGCCGGAAGAGACGCAGGCCGTGCTCGGCGGCGGGCCCATCCTGTTTGTCTACGACTCGTCGGCACTCCCCAACCGCAAGCTGAGCACGTTCGTGAAGCAGACCGCGGCCGAGAAGAAGCTGCCGCTGCAGCTCGACCTGGTGCAAGGCTACGGGGACGACTCGGCCGAGATCCAGAAGAGCAACGGCGGGGTGCCCACGGTGAATCTGCTCGTGCCGGCGCGCTACACGCACGCGCACAACGGGGTGATCAACCGCCGCGACTTCGACCAGATGGTGGAGTTGCTGGTCGCCATGTTGCAGAAGCTCGATGCGTCCACCGTGGCCGCCATTCGTGACTTCACGCCCTGACACGGACGGCTCCACCGGCCGGGATACGGCGTGCACGGAGCCATGCTGTGAGCAATTGCTCGGTTGAAGTACGCTGACAGCATCGACGTGACGGACGAGAATCGACATCACGTACCGCATTGGGCGGTGCTCGCGCTCGCCCTGGCGCTGCTCAACGGAGCGCTCACCCTCGGCAACATCTGGCCCACGCCGTTCGTGCGGGTGAGCGGCGATCTGTCGCTGGAGCTGGCCACCGCCGTGCTGGGGCTGGTCTACCTGCGCCGCTCGGTGGCCGCGCACCAGCGGGGCGTGCTGCGCGTGCTGTCGGTCTTCTGGGTGCTGCTGATGCTTGGGCGGTACGCCGCCGTGACGACGCAGTCGCTCTGGGGCCGCGACATCAACCTGTACTGGGACATGCCGCACGTGCCGTCGGTGGGCGCGATGCTCGCGGCCGTCGCCACGCCGTGGGTGATCGCGGCGGTCATCGGTGCCCTCGTTGTGGTGCCGCTCGTGCTCTACGCGCCCATCCGCTGGGCCCTCGCCCGAGTGGTCGATGCGACCAGCGACGCTCGCCTGCGCCGCGTGCTGGTCGTGATGGCACTGGCCGTCGCGGCCCTCGGCGCCGTGCAGCGGCTCGACGCGCGCGTGCCGCGGTGGCCGGGTGTGGCCACGCCGGTCACGCTCGTGTGGGCGCAGCAGGCGGGGCAGTTCGCCTACGAGATGAGCGGCGCCGGCATGCGCGAACTTGGCCCGGCGCCGGTCCTCGCGTCGAACCTCGCACACGTGCGCGGCGCCGACGTGTTCCTCCTCTTCGTCGAGTCGTACGGCGCGGTCAGCTGGGACCGGCCGGCGTTTGCGGCTGGGCTCGCCGCCGCCCGCACGCGCCTGGCGACCGACATCAGCGCCAGCGGCCGCGAGGTCGTGTCGGCCTACGTCGAGTCGCCGACCTTCGGCGGCGAGTCGTGGCTGGCCCACATCAGTCTGTTGTCGGGCACCGAGGTACGCGACGGCGCCATGAACACGCGGCTCATCGCGCAGCCGCGCGAGACGATGGTCGCGCCGTTTGCCAAGCAGGGCTATCGCAGCGTGGCCATCATGCCGGGCATCCAGAGCGGATGGCCCGAGGGGAAATTCTACGGCTTCGATACGATCTACGGGGCACCGGACCTGGCCTACCAGGGCCCATCGTTTGGCTGGTGGGACGTCACCGATCAGTTCTGCCTGGCCAAGATGGACGCGCTCGAAGTGGCGCCGCCCACCCGAGCTCCCGTGTTCGTCGTGTTCCCCACCATCAGCACCCACACGCCGTTCACGCCCGTGCCGCCGTATCAGCCCAACTGGGCGCGCGCGCTCACGCCCGACCCCTATGACGCCCAGGAACTCCAGCACGCGTACGACGTGCCGCCCGATTGGCTCGACCTCGGCCCCGGCTACGTGGCCGCGCTCAAGTACGCATATGCCACGTTTGGCGGGTACCTGCGTTTTCGCGCGAACCGCGACGTCGTGATGATCCTGATTGGGGACCACCAGCCGCCGGCCGTGGTGAGCGGCGAAGGCGCGTCCTGGGAAGTGCCGGTGCACGTCATCACCAATCGGCGCGCCGTGCTCGACCGGCTGCTGCAGCGCGGCTTCACCAGCGGCCTGGCGCCCCGGCATCCCGCCATTTCGAAGATGCACGCCGTCACGCCGCTACTGCTCGACGCGTTCGGCGACGGCCGGTGACGCGGCAGGTACACTAGCCGCGGGTGTTCGACCGTGCTGTTCACCGAGCCCACTTTCCTCTTCGTCTTCCTGCCGGTGTTGCTGGCGCTGTACGCGCTGCCGCTGCCGAAGAACGGCCTGCTGCTCGTGGCCAGCATCGTCTTCTATGCCACAGGCGGCGGCACCTTCACCTGGCTGATGCTGGGGTCGATCGCCGCCAACTACCTGGCGGCCTTGCGCATCGACGCGCTCGGCGACACCGCCGCGGCAACGCGCCTGTTGCGCATCACGGTGGCGACGAACCTGCTCGTGCTCGGGGTGTTCAAGTACGCCGGGTTCGTCATGATCAACGTGAACACGGCCCTGAGCATGGCGGGCGTAACGCCGATGCCGGTGCCGGCCATCGCGCTGCCAATCGGGATCTCGTTCTTCACCTTTCACGCGATTTCGTACGTGGTCGACGTCAAGCGGGGGCACGCCGTGGCCCAGAAGGGGCCGGTGGCGGCGGCGCTCTATCTGCTGCTCTTTCCGCAGCTCATCGCCGGGCCGATCATCCGCTATCGTGACATCGCCGCACAGCTCACCGCGCGGGTGGTGAGGACGGCCGATCTCGCCTATGGGACCCGTCGCTTCATCATCGGGCTGGCCAAGAAGATGCTCGTCGCCAATATCGTGGCCGGACCCGCCGACCAGATCTTCGCCCTTCCGGTGGCGGAACTGACCGCACCGCTCGCGTGGCTGGGCGTGACCTGCTACACGCTCCAGATCTACTTCGACTTCTCGGGCTACTCCGACATGGCAATCGGCCTGGGACGACTCTTCGGCTTCCGCTTCCCCGAGAACTTCCGGTATCCCTACGCCGCCGCCTCGGTGCAGGACTTCTGGCGCCGCTGGCATATCTCACTCTCGTCATGGTTCCGCGACTACGTCTATGTGCCGCTCGGCGGCAACCGCGGGTCGTCCCAGCGCACGCACGTGAACCTGGTGGCCGTGTTCTTCTTGTGCGGGCTGTGGCACGGCGCCAGCTGGACCTTCGTGATCTGGGGGCTCTTCCACGGCGCGTTTCTGGTGATGGAGCGCCTGTGGGCGCACGACCCGCGAACCCCGCAAAGCCTCGTGCGGCGCGCCGGCGGCCACGTGTATGCACTACTCGTAGTCATGGTCGGCTGGGTGCTGTTTCGCGCCGATACCCTCGCCGGCGCGGGCGGGATGCTGCGCGCCATGGCCGGCTTCGGCGAAGGTGCGCCGACTACCTATGGTTGGTGGTGGCACGTGACGCCTGAGCTCGCCGTCGCCTTCGGGTGCGGCGTGGTTGGCGCCACGCCGCTGCTGTCGACGCTCGCGAGCCGGTGGCGCACGGGCGGCGCCGCCGCCGGCAACGTGGGCGGCGCACTGGCCTGGGCGCCGTCTGCACTGGCCACGCTTGCCCTCGCCGTGCTGCTCGGCGCGTCGATCATGCTGAGTGCCGCGCGCACCTACAGTCCGTTCATCTACTTCCGGTTCTGACGATGCCGTCGCCAGTGTCCCCTTCACCCGCCGCCTCGACACCTTCGCCGAGCACGACACGAGAACGGCGTCTGCACCCGGCGTGGGAGCGGTTGGTCGTGGCGCTGCTCCTGGTCACGCTCGCGCTACCGGGCCTGGCCACGCTCGCCGGCGTGGACGCCGGCCTGACGCGTGGCGAGAATCGCGACCTGGCCCCGCCACCGGAACTGGCACTCACCTGGGCCGCCATCGCAGCTGTCCCCACCGCTTTCACGAGCTATTTCCAGGACCATTTCGCCTTCCGCGGCCGGCTCGTGCGCTGGCAGGCCGCGTTTCGGCTGCTCGTGCTGCGCGTGTCGCCGTCGCCCACCGTGATCCGCGGCAAGAACGGATGGCTCTTCTATGGCGACGACGGCGCGCTCGAAGATTACCTCAACCAGTCGCCCCTCAGCCCCGCGGATCTCGACGAATGGTCCGCGACTCTGCAGCACACACGGGACTGGCTCGCCCTGCGCGGCATCACCTATCTCTTCGTGATCGCGCCCGACAAGCACCAGGTCTATCCCGAGTTCATGCCCGATACGATTCAGCGCACGGCCGCGATCTCGCGCACCGATCAGCTCGTGGCCTACCTGCGCGCGCATACGACGGTGCCGGTGCTGGACCTGCGACCCGCGATCCTCGTTGCCAAGAGGGACGCGCGCATCTATCACCGCACCGACAGCCATTGGAACGACCTTGGCGCGTTTGTGGCCGCGCAGGAGATCCTGGCGAGCCTGCGCGACGTGGCCGGGGGCACGCTGCCCGCGCTCGCGCCCGACGATCCGCGCGATTTCATCCGAAGCGACGCGCGCGTGTTGGGCCTGGATCTCACGACGATGCTGGGACTCGAGTCGTGGGTGCACGAAGACGAGTTGAGGATGCGGGCGCGGCAGCCGGGATACCGCGTGGTCGAGCCCGAGCATCCCGATCCGGCCAACATCGAGGGTCGGCTGGCGACCGAGCACGTGCGTCGTGATCTGCCGCGGGCGGTCGTCTTTCGCGACTCGTTCGGATCGGCGCTCGTGCCGTTTCTGTCGGAGCACTTCAGCCGCGCGCTCTACTTGTGGGAGTACGACGTGGATCCGGGGGTGGTCGAGCACGAACGCCCGCAGGTCGTGATCCAGGAGTGGGCCGGCAGGCGATTCACGAACCGCATGGCGTACGACGCGTTTGCCACGGCTGCCCCGCCTGCCGCGTCAGCCGCAGCTCCAGCGGCCGTCCCTCAGCAGTAGTACGGAGGCGCGTCAATCAACACCCGCCGGCGCCTCAACGACGCGTAGTCCGCGCCGAGCGTGGCCTCGAGCGCGCCCGGATCGAGGGGCCCGGTCAGGTCGGCCGGCACCTCGATCAGGTCCGGCAGATACCGCCGGCAGCCGCCGAACTCGTCGGCGTACTCTGGCGTCGGAAACGTGAGCGTCAGCGCCGATCCGGCGCCGGGCCGCGCCACCGCGTAGAGCGGATTCACGACGAGCGCGCCGCGCACCGCCGTGGCGGAAGGCAAGGTGTACGAGCGGAACAACGATGCGTCACGACTGGCCACGAGCGTGAGCGAGTTCTCCGCCGCCATGTCCGCCGCCGTCACCGCACGCGTCAGGTCCACGGCGTCGCGATCGAGCACCGACGTCAGCAGATCCTCGTCGCGAAAGAGCCGGGGCTGGAGCGGCGCGAACAGGTCGGCGTACGCCGCCGGCGTGAGCGGCATGCCCGCCGAGTGGTTCCAGCCGAGCGCGCTGTGCAGATGCGGCATCACGACCACGCCGTCCTCGCCCGCCAGACGCATCAGCTCGCCGGCCAGCAGCCGCTTGTGCCAGATGTAGGGAAACGCGTCCGACAGCACCGCCATCGAGAACGCGTCGCCGGCAAACGGCAGCGGATGGTTTGCGTCGCAGCACACCGGGTGACACCCGGGAGCCGTGAGGCGCGCGGCCAGCCACAGCTTTGCGAAGTACATATCAGCCAGCACCGTGCCGGGCCCAGGCGACGGGCCGGCCGCCTGCACCTGCATGAGCACGCGTGTGAGGTGGCCCGAACCGCCGCACACGTCAATCACCCACTTCGCCGACGTCGTGGCGCGCTGGCCCAGCGCTCGCAGCACGCCCTCGGCCATCACGAAGGTGGGATCCGAGAAGCGGTAGATGAAGTACGTACCCTCGGCATCGGGGCTGAGCACGTCGATGAGCTCGCGGTAGGTGGCGCGGCGATCGCGCGTGAGCAGCGCGGCCAGGGCGGCACTTCGCGCCCCGTCGAGGCCGAGCAGCAGGTCGCGCGCCTGGTTGGCGTGGCCGGCCTCGAGCGCCACGATGGCCGCTCGAGCGGTGTCGTCGGCTATCAGCACGGGAATGCCGTCCACAACCGGGAAGGCACAGCACTCGCAGCCAAGGACGCCCGCGACGATGACGCCGCTCTGGCGCACGAGCGCGTGATTGTCGACGGGGGCCAGGCGCGTACCACAAAACGGACAGCGCAGCAGCGTGAGCAGGGACTCGTGCATGGGACGTTGACTCAAGTCGTGGGTGACGCAAACGCATCGATGAAGGCGGGTTCGGACGCACCCACGGCCGCCCGCCTGAAGTGCTCGGTGCCAAGCAGCCGCGCGGCGTCCTCGGGTGCAATGGCCGCGATCGGGCTCGCCGCCATCTGGCTGCGATGACACAGAAGGGCAGTCAGCTTGCGGGCAGCGAACGCGCCGGCGTCCACCACCAACGAGGGCGGCTCGGCCAGCGCGCCGAAGGCATCGGGGTCGCCAAGCCCTGGCACGACCTCGGCCAGTGCAGCGACGTGCTCGGCCACGGCGCGCATCTGTCCCGGCGGCATGGTCACGTAGTAGAGCGCGGGTGCGGCCTCGCCCATGGCCGCCACCACCGCCGTCGTGCGCTCGCACACACTGATGTGGTCGGGGTGCCAGTAAAGCCCGTCGGGACCAAACGTCACGATCACATCGGGTCGCAGGCGCTCGACGGCGCGCTGGATGTCTGCCTCCAGTGTGGTGGCGTCAATCCACGGCAGCATGCCGTCGGCGTAGTCGAGCACGAGCAGGTCGCTGACCCCCAGCACGCGGGCCGCCGCGTCGAGTTCGCCCGTGCGTCGCTCGCCGAGCCGGCGCCTCGCCGCTGCCTCGTCGCCACCGGCCTCGACGTCGATGCCAGGCCCGCCTTCGCCGCGCGTCAGACAGAGCAGGGTCACCACCGCACCGGCGGCCACGCACCGGGCCAGCAGACCGCCGCAGGCCAGCGACTCGTCGTCGGGGTGCGCAAACACGCCCAGCAGTACCTGACCCTGAGGCGCGGGGGCGGAACGAGCCACGTCAGACCGTCCCGCGCGCGCGGGGCGACGCGACCAGATGGCGATAGACCTCGACGTAGGCGTCAACCATGCGGTCCGCGCCAAACCGGGCAGTGGCCCGTGCGCGCACGGCCGCCCGGTCAAGAGCGAGCACGCGAGGCAAGCCTTCGACCAGCGCGTCGAGTGACGCAAACACACCCCCGGTGACGCCGTCGTCCACCACCTCGCGTACGGCGCCGGCATCAATGGCCGCCACCGGCGTACCGCACGCGATCGCCTCGGCGAGCACGAGCCCGAACGGCTCTCCGGCCTGCACTGGGTAGAGCAGGGCGCGGGCGCCGCCCAGCAGCGCCACCTTGGCGTCGTGCGCCACTTCGCCGACAAACACCACCCGGTCGCCGTCCACGAGCGGCGCCACGACCTTCCGGTAGTAGTCGTTCTCCTGCGCCGCCAGCAGCAGCCGAAGTCCCGCCCGCCGCGCGGCCTCGATCGCCTGGACGACGCCTTTCCCTTCGGTGAACCGCCCCAGGAACAGCAGGTAGTCGTCGGGCGTGGAGCAATAGGGAAACCGCGTCAGATCCAGTCCGTGGGGGATCACGGCGGCCACGTGGAACTCCGTGAGCCGGTCGGCCTGCACCTGCGACAGCGCCACAAACGGCGCCTCTGGGTATCGGTGCCAGACGGCGATCTCGTCTGGCGTCGGTGAGTAGTGGACCGTGTGGAGCACCGGCACCGGCGAGAGCCGGCCAAACGCCAGCGACATCGGTGAGTACTCGGCCTGGCAGTGGATCACATCGAAAGCGCCGGCCCGTTCGAAGGCCGCCGACAGATTGAACAGCTCACACAGCTCCCAGGGCCACATCGCCGGATCGTCGCGGTAGCCACGCGCGAAGGTAGCGTGAAGGGTGGCGCTCGTGGTCGAGGAACCCGTGGCAAACAGGGTCACGGCATGTCCTCGCGCGACGAGTCCGTCGGTGAGCACCGTGGCCATCGTCTCGATCGATCCCGACAGCGGCGGCGGCAACGACGTTGCCACCGGTACGACGTGCGCGATGCGCAAGGGACCCGTCATCGGCCGGCCGTTTCCAGCAGCGCTGTCAGAACGCGGTCGGCGGCAAAACACTCGCGCGCGATGTCGGCGGCGCGGGCCGCGTGACGGGGGTAGTCCGAGGCGATGCGATCGAGACCAGCGAGCGCGTCGTCAGGCGTCGAGAAGCCGAGCAAGCCCTCGCCGCTCGGCAGATGCGCGCTCCAGCCGGTGTCCTGCACGAGTGCTGGACGGCCCGCGGCGAGATAGCACTCGGTGCGATCGCTGAACCAGCCGGACCTGCGGGATACGTAGGCGTGCTTGGCCACGCCGAACTCGGCCTTCGATCCCTGAATGAACGCGCGATAGTCCCATAGGGATCGCGACACGGCCATGGCATCGATGGTCGACCAGCCGTGCGCCCGCAGGAAGTCCTGCGGTCCGTTGATGGCCAGCTCGATGCGCTGCGGCACGCGAGCGGCGAGGTCGAGGAACTTCAGGAACTCGCGGTCCTTGTTGCCGTCCACGTCGGCAAAGCTCTCGATCCGCCACGTCATGATCGTCGTGAAGCGCTCGCCCGCGGGCACGGCCGGGGCGTGCCACTGGTCGATGACGACCGGCTGCCACGTCTTGTGCCAGACGAACTCGCCCGTGGGCACATCGCACGCTGGGGTGCCGATGTTGGCGCCGAAGGTGAAGAGGCGCGTGAACCCGCGGAAGAACTCCACGTACCACGGGTCGCCCTTGGCCAGCGCGAGCTGCGTGAAGACCGGATCGGAGTCGATGAACACACGGCGGGGAATCCGCGCGTACTCCTCACGCCAGAACCACGAGCCGCCCGACAGGTTCACGAACAGGTCGGCGTCAGCGCAGAAGGCCCGCACCGTTTCGTGCGAGGCGCCATGGTAGGTGCCATCGAAGTTCACGAAGCTCCACCGGTTGCCCAGCCCGAACGGCTCGAGCGCATCGTGGATGTAGCGGGTGCCGTAGGCCGGATCTTCGGACCGCGTGTTGAGGACCGGATCGTAGATGCACTCGCCAGTGTCCTCGATATAGAAGACCTCGTGGCCGAGCGCGCGGAGCCCGAGCAGGTACATGACCGAGCACCACGTCACGCCTCCGAACGGGTACCGGGCGATGATGCCGGCGCAGAGGATCTTCACTGGGAACGCATGCCTCAGATGGCGTGCAGCAGCTCGTCGACCGTCTCGGGTTCGTCGAGCGAGCGGCCCACCGAGAGGCGCGCGCACATCCGACCGTACAGCTCGTTTGTCGCCAGCAGCTCGTCGTGCGTACCCTGGGCGATGAGTTTGCCCTCGTGCAGCACGAGAATGCGATCGGCATCGCGAATGGTCGAGAGCCGGTGCGCAATGACGATGGTGGTGCGGCCTTGCCGCAGCGTGCGCAAGGCGCTGAAGACCGCTTCCTCCGAAATCGCGTCGAGTGATGAGGTGGGTTCGTCGAGGATGAGAATACGCGCGTCCTTCAGCAACGCGCGCGCGATGCCGAGGCGTTGCCGTTCGCCGCCCGAGAACGTGCCGCCGGCCTCGGCCAGAGGCGTCTGATAGCCCAGGGGCAGCCGCGCCACGAACGGATCGACGTGCGCGGCCTTGGCCGCGGCCTCGACCTCGGCGTCGGTCGCTTCCAGGCGCCCGTAGCGGATGTTGTCGGCAATCGAGCCGCCAAAGAGCACCGCCTCCTGCGGCACGAGCGCGATGCGCTCCCGCAACGATCGCAAGGAGTACTTCGACACTTCGACGCCGTCAATCAGCACCTGACCACCAGTGGGCGTGAAGAAGCGCGGAATGAGACTGGCCAACGTGGTTTTGCCGGCGCCGGTGAGTCCCACGATGGCGACCATCTCGCCGGGGCGCGCCGCGAAGCTGATGCCGTCGAGGATCGTGCGGTGCTGGTCGTAGGCGAAGCTGACGTGGTCGAAGCGCAGGTCGCCGGTGATGCCGGTGGCGTCAAGGCCGTCGCCCGCGTCGGGGGTTTCCGGCGTCAGCGCGAAGATCTCGCGCACGCGGCGCGCGCTGACGACGGCCTGCTGCAACGAACCTGTCGTGTGCGCAATCGACGAGAGCGGATTGTAGACCGCCGACAGATAGGCCAGCACCACGAGCAGACCACCGACCGTGAGCCGGCCGTCGAGCACGTGCATCCCGCCGACCGTCAGAATCAGCGCAGTGCCCACGAGTGTCGTCGCGCTGAGCGCGACGGCGAAGAAGGATTCCTGCCAGGTGAGCCGCAGGCGGGCCCGCATCGTGTCATCGCCCAGGCGGGTGAAGCGTCCCAGCTCGTAGGGCTCGCGGGCGAAGCTCTTCACGACCCGGATCGACGAGAGGATCTCGAACATCCGCTCGACGAGCGACGACTCGAGCTGCTTGACGCGCTCGGCG